>JAGQUI010000147.1 GCA_020438595.1 Propionibacteriaceae bacterium
CATCTCCGCGGCGGCGATCATCGCGGAGGAGCGGATCGCGCCGGTGGTCATGCTGACCGCGTTCAGCCAGCGCGAACTCGTCGAGCGCGCCCGGGACGCCGGTGCCATGGCCTACGTGGTGAAGCCGTTCGACAACTCCGACGTGATCCCCGCGATCGAGATCGCGGTGTCCCGGTTCGCCGAGATCCGCGCGGTCGAGGCGGAGGTGGCCGACCTGGAGGAGCGGTTCGCGTCCCGCAAGGCCGTCGACCAGGCCAAGGGCCTGCTGCAGGAGGGGCTCGGCCTCACCGAGCCCGAGGCGTTCCGCTGGATCCAGAAGACCGCCATGGACCTGCGCAAGTCGATGCGCGAGGTGGCCGAGGCCGTGATCGAGCAGTCCAGGGGCGACAAGCGCAAGAAGTAGCGCTCAGCGCGCGGACCGCTTCAGGTACACCGTGATCCGGGCCGCGCAGACCTGCTCCCCGGCGTCGTCGGTGAGCGCGACGTCGTAGGTGGCCAGCGTGCCGCCGATCCGGATCGCCGTGGCCACCCCGTGCACCCAGCCCTCCGTGGCCGGACGCAGGTGCGTGGCGTTGATGTCCACTCCGGTGACGGCTCCGTCCGGCCCGACCTCCGCGGCGGCGGCGAGGGAGGCGAGGCTCTCGGCGATCACGCAGGACGCCCCGCCGTGCCACAGCCCGAAGGGCTGGGTGTTCCCCTCGACCGGGCAGCGGCACGCGGCCCGGGTGGGCGTGACCTCGAGCAGTTCGACGCCCATCTTCTCGTCCAGCGCGCTGCGCAGGCCGGTGAACCAGTCGGGAACGTTCATGGCGCCTACCTTGGCACACCCGGCCGCTGGCGCCGTCAGTGCCGGCCGGTAAGGTTCCGGATTGTGACAAGCCCGGTGAGCGCGAGTGGCGAGAAGGCCCCGACCCTGCTGCTGATCGACGGCCACTCGGTGGCCTACCGCGCGTTCTTCGCGCTGCCGGTGGAGAACTTCTCCACGACCACCGGCCAGCACACGAACGCCGTGTACGGGTTCACCTCGATGCTGATCAACGTGTTGCGCGACGAGCAGCCCACGCACCTGGCCGTGGCCTTCGACGTGTCCCGGCAGACGTTCCGCAGCGAGGAGTACGCGGAGTACAAGGCCAACCGGTCTGCGTCCCCGCCCGAGTTCAGCGGGCAGGTCGCGCTGATCAAGGAGGTGCTCGACGCGCTGAACATCGTCCACCTCGAGCGCGACGGCTTCGAGGCGGACGACATCATCGCGACCCTCGCGCGACAGGGCTCCACGGCAGGGCTCGACGTGCTGATCTGCACCGGCGACCGCGACACCCTGCAGCTGGTCAACGACAAGGTGACCGTGCTCTACCCGCGCAAGGGGGTCTCCGACCTCGCCCGGCTCGATCCGCCCACGGTGCTGGAGAAGTACCTGGTGGAGCCGTCCCGGTACCCCGAGCTCGCTGCCCTCGTCGGCGAGAGCAGCGACAACCTGCCCGGCGTCCCCGGGGTCGGGCCGAAGACCGCCGCGAAGTGGCTGGACGCCTACGACGGCCTGGAGAACCTGGTCCGGCACGCCGACGAGGTCGGCGGCAAGGCGGGGGAGTCGTTCCGCGCGCATCTCGACGACGTGGTCCGCAACCGCCGGCTGAACGCGCTGGTCGGCGATCTCGAACTGCCGGTCGGGGTCGAGGCACTGGCCCGGCGTGACTGGAACCGCGAAGCGGTGCACGACCTGTTCGACGGCCTGGAGTTCCGGGTGCTCCGCGACCGGCTGCTGGAGACCCTGCCCGCGGAGGACCTCGCCTCGGAGGGCGGGTTCGAGGTGGAGGGCGAGATCCTCTCGACGGGTGGCGTCCGGGTGTGGCTGGACGCGCACGCCCGCACCGGCGTGGTCGGGCTCGACTGCCAGGGCCGCTGGCGCGCGGGCGCCGGAGACCTCACCGGCATCGCCCTCGCGGCGGCCGACGGTGCCGCGGCCTGGCTCGACGTCACCGCACTCTCACCGGACGACGACGCGGCGCTGGCCGCCTGGCTGGCTGACGAGTCGGCCGCGAAGGCGATGCACGACGCGAAGGGGCCGCTGCTGGCCATCTGGGCGCGCGGCTGGGAACTCGCGGGGCTGGCCAGCGACACCCAGCTGGCCGCGTACCTGCTGCGTCCCGACCAGCGGGTCTACGACCTCGCCGACCTGACCGCCCGGCACCTGCGCCGCGACCTGTCGGTGTCCGGCAGCGGGGCCGACGACGGCGACCAGGCCGCGTTCAGCTTCGACGACACCGAGAGCCATGACGCGATGGTGCGCGCCCGGGCCGTGATCGACCTCGCCGCTGCGCTCGAGACCGAGCTGGAGGAGCGCGGCGGGGCGCAGTTGCTACGCGAGGTGGAACTGCCGCTCACCCGCACGCTGGCCACGATGGAGCGGTCCGGGATCGCGGTCGACCTCGACTACCTGCACCGCCTGCACGCCGACTTCGACGCCGGCGTGGTGGCCGCGGAGGCGGACGCGTTCGCCGTGCTCGGGCACCCGATCAACCTCGGCTCGCCGATGCAGCTGCAGGCCGTCCTGTTCGACGAGCTGGGCATGCCGAAGACCCGGCGCACGAAGACCGGCTGGACGACCGACGCCGAGTCGCTGGAGACGCTGTTCGCGAAGACCGAGCACCCGTTCCTCGCCCACCTGTTGCGGCACCGCGACCAGATCCGGTTGCGCCAGACGGTGGAGGGGCTGCTGAAGTCGGTGGCCGACGACGGCCGCATCCACACCACCTACGTGCAGACGATCGCGGCCACCGGACGGCTGTCGTCCACCGACCCGAACCTGCAGAACATCCCGATCCGCACCGAGGAGGGCCGGCGGATCCGCGAGGCGTTCGTGGTGGGATCGGGCTACGAGACGCTGCTCACCGCCGACTACAGCCAGATCGAGATGCGGATCATGGCCGACCAGTCCGAGGACGCCGGGCTGATCGAGGCGTTCGCGTCCGGGCAGGACTTCCACTCGATCACCGCCTCGCGGGTGTTCGGCGTCCCCACCGACGCGGTGACCGGGGCGATGCGCGCGAAGATCAAGGCGATGAACTACGGGCTGGCCTACGGGCTGAGCGCGTTCGGGCTGAGCCAGCAGCTGAAGATCGAGCGGTCCGAGGCCGCCGGCCTGATGGAGGAGTACTTCGAGCGGTTCGGGCACGTGCGCGACTACCTGCACGAGGTCGTCGCGACCGCTCGCCGCACCGGCTACACCGAGACGATCCTGGGCCGGCGCCGCTACCTGCCCGACCTCACCTCGTCGAACCGGCAGCGCCGCGAGATGGCCGAGCGGGCGGCGCTGAACGCACCGATCCAGGGCTCGGCGGCCGACGTGATCAAGGTGGCCATGCTCGACGTGGAGACCGCGATCGCCCGACAGGGCCTGCGCAGCCGCATGCTGCTGCAGGTGCACGACGAACTCCTCTTCGAGGTCGCCGCGGGGGAGCGGGAACAGCTGGAGGCACTGGTCCGCGACAAGATGGGCCACGCCGTCGAGATGCGGGTGCCGCTGGAGGTGTCGGTGGGTGCCGGCCGGTCCTGGCACGAGGCCGCCCACTGAGCGCTCGTCCCGTCCGCTTCGCTACCGGTAATCCGATCTGCTGCCCGTACTCGGGTAGCTTCCTCAACTGCGGGTAGCGAAGCCGGGGGCAGATCGCGGGGAGGGGGCCGCCCACTGAGGGGTCCGTTCCGGTTGCGTCGGGAGCAACCCTGGCCGCTCCGAGCGCCCGGGGCAGCGTCAGCGATGCGCTGGGCGCAACGATCCGGCTTGTCCTGATTGCCCGGGCGTGAATCGCTGGCTAGCGTCCCTGACATGAGCGAGACGACGATCCAGCGCAGCTCCCTGGAGCGGGGCCTGCGGATCATCCGGCTGCTCATCGAGGTGGAGAGCGATCCGGTGATGAAGCAGCGGGGCCTCACCGTGCAGCAGGTGGCGGTCGAGCTCGAGGTGCACAAGAGCACGGCGTCCCGGCTGCTGCGCACCCTCGCCGACGAGGGCTTCGCCGTCGGCGTGGGCACCTCGCGCCAGGGCTACCGGCTCGGACCCGCACTGCGCTCCCGGTTCGGGCTCTCCGCGGCGCAGCAGCGTTTCCGCGAACTCGCCGCGCCGTTCCTGAAGGAACTCGTCGAGCGCACCGGGGAGTGCGCACACATCGCCGTCGAGGCGGACGGGGAGGTGCTCGTGGTGGATGCCTTCGAGACCGCCCAGTCGCTGCGCGTGGTCCTGGAGAAGGGGCGACTGCTGCCCCTCCATTCGACGTCGGTCGGTAAATGCCTGCTCGCCTGGGAGCTGGCCCCTCTCCCGACCGACCTGCCGGCCCGCACCGGGCGGACCATCACCGATCCCGCCCGGTTGCGGGCCCACCTCGCCGAGATCCGGGAGGTGGGCTACGCCGTCGACGACGAGGAGAACCACACCGGCGTTCGCGGATTGTCGGCGCCCGTCTTCGAGGGCGTCGGCGGCGAGCCGGTCGGCTGCATCGGGATCGGCGCCCCGGTGCAGCGCCTGCGCCGGGACGCGATGGGCAACGTCGCCGAGGAGGTGACCGCCGTGGCGCGGGACCTCACCGGGGCCCTCGGGCGCCCGCCGGGCTGAGCAACGCCCGTCCAGAACCCACACACCCGTGGGCCGGCACCGCCGTGCCCGCACAACGAGGAGGAACAGAAGAATGAACACCCCAGCCGCAGCCGCAGCGATCGCCGTCTTCCTGGTCGTGGCCGTGCTCTTCGGTCACCCCGGCCCGGCCACCATCGCCGACCAGCCGGTGCCCGGCACCTCAGCACCGGCGCTCGGCGGCAAGTGAGCAGAACCGCGACCTTACGGCCCGCCCTGCGCCCCGGCGAGGATGGGCCTCCGATGCCGGATGCCCCGGCAGGGGAGGAGCGGCGATGTACTACCACCTGTCGATCCACCGGCCCGTGCCGGGCGCGAGGGACGCGTTGGTCGCGTCCATGCACCGCTTCGGGGCCGCGTTGGCGGGAGCGCCCGGCCTGGTCTCCGTGCACACGCTCGAGGACGCCGGGGACGGCGTGCTCGTCGGGCTCGCCCTGTGGGAGTCGGAGGACGCGTTCCGCGCCTCGGTGCACCTGGCCCGGGAGGCCGTGGCCGATGACCCGTTCGATGAGTGGGAGGCCGGGCCCGTCGAGGGCTTCGGCCTGTCCGAGGCCTGAGCCTCAGCGCAGGACCGCGAGCACCTGCTCCTGCTGCTGGCCGTCGGCGCCGGTCCACGTGCCGGTGAGGGTGCCGAGCGGCACCCGGCTGCCGGGCACGTGCTCCCCGTCCAGCACCCGCACCACGCGCATCGTCTCGCCGGCCGCGTTCGAGACCAGCACGATGCCGGAGCCCTGCACGGTCATGGACTTCTCGCCGCGGGACAGGTCGGCCTCGTTGTCGCCCTCGTGGATCACGCGCATGAGCTCGACCATGTAGACCGGGTCGCCCACGGCGTCGTACACGTAGCGCGTGCCGAGCACCGAGTGCTCCATGGTTCCGATGAAGGAGTCCTCCGCCTCGGCCAGCGGTTCGCCGCGGTAGGTGAGGGGCACCTGGTAGGTCACCCCGCGCGAGCTCACCAGGATCGTGTCGATGCCGACCTCGCCGTCGGGATCGACGAACCGGTAGGACGCCACCCGGGCCAGATCGTCGGAGTCGCCGACGAACCATTCCTGGGCGGGCAGCCAGCCGGCCAGCAGTTCGAGTTTGGTGGGGGTCAACGTCGCGTCGTGGATCTCCGCAGTGCCGCTCACAGGTCCTCCTCTGGGTCGCTTCCCTAGACTAATGCCCAAGGCAGGCCCGGATTGCCCTCACTCACAGCAATGGATAGGCTGTCGGCTGCACTTCGACCGGCATGACCTCAGACCTAGCGGGTCGGCACGCTCCTCCGTGCGGTTCGCCAGACGTCAGCCTGGTCCTCGCAGTGGAGCACGCGGTCGGCGTGCACCCGTCAATTCCATACAAACCCATCGGAGCCCTACTACATGACCTCTACCAACGAGGCAGCTACCGTCGCGGTCGACGACTTCGGATCCCCCGAGGCGTTCATGGCAGCGGTCGACGCGACCATCAAGTACTTCAATGACGGCGACATCGTGACCGGCACGGTCGTCAAGGTCGATCGGGACGAGGTCCTGCTCGACATCGGTTACAAGACCGAAGGCGTCATCCCCTCCAAGGAACTCTCCATCAAGCACGACGTGGACCCGTTCGACGTGGTCTCCGTGGGCGATGAGATCGAGGCCCTGGTCCAGCAGAAGGAGGACAAGGAGGGTCGGCTGATCCTGTCCAAGAAGCGGGCTCAGTACGAGCGCGCCTGGGGCACGATCGAGAAGGTCAAGGAAGAGGACGGCGTGGTCACCGGCCGCGTCATCGAGGTGGTCAAGGGCGGCCTGATCATCGACATCGGCCTGCGCGGCTTCCTGCCCGCGTCCCTGGTCGAGATGCGCCGGGTGCGCGACCTCCAGCCCTACGTCGGCATGGAGCTCGAGGCCAAGATCATCGAGCTGGACAAGAACCGCAACAACGTGGTGCTCTCGCGCCGCGCGTGGCTGGAGCAGACCCAGTCCGAGGTGCGGCACACCTTCCTCAACCAGCTCACCAAGGGCCAGATCCGCAAGGGTGTGGTGTCCTCCATCGTCAACTTCGGCGCGTTCGTCGACCTGGGCGGGGTGGACGGCCTGGTGCACGTCTCCGAGCTGTCCTGGAAGCACATCGACCACCCGTCCGAGGTCGTCGAGGTCAGCGACGAGGTAGCGGTCACGGTGGTGGACGTCGCCATGGACCGCGAGCGTGTTTCGCT
>JAGQUI010000148.1 GCA_020438595.1 Propionibacteriaceae bacterium
CCGTGGTCGGTGAACTCGTCCAGGCAGGTGTCGGCGACGATGACGAGGTCGTCGCCGACCTCGGCGCGGACGGCGGCCAGGGCGCGGTTGAGGATGCCGTCGTCGGCATAGCCTGCAGAGCCGGTGGCGTCCTTGTCGTCGGGCTCGGGGACGCCGAACAGGACCAGGCCGCCGAGGCCGGCCCCGACGGCGCGGGTGGCCTCGGCGCGCACCGAGTCGAGGGTGTGCTGGACGACGCCGGGCAGCGAGCCGATCGGACGGGGTTCCTCCAGCCCGTCCGCGACGAAGACCGGCAGCAGCAACTGTGCGGGATGCATGCGGGTCTCGGCCACCAGGCGCCGGATCGCCGGCGTGGTGCGCAGCCGGCGGGGACGCCGGACGGGTGGGATCATGCTCAGCTCCTTCGGATCGTTTCCATTCTTGCCCATCCGGTGGTGCGTGGTCGCCGGGAGCCGAGTGGTGGGGAAGAAGCCCCGCAGATGCAAGACTGTGGCCATGCCGAAGCGGAGCGTGCGCGACATCGAGTGCTTCCTGACCGACATGGACGGCGTGCTGGTGCACGAGGAGCAGCCGATCCCCGGGGCCGTCGAACTCCTGCAGCGGTGGGTGGACACGTCCCGCCGCTTCCTGATCCTGACCAACAACTCCACCTACACCCCACGGGACTTGGCCGCGCGGCTGGCCCGCTCGGGGCTCGAGGTGCCCGAGGAGAACCTGTGGACGTCGGCGATGGCGACCGGGGCGTTCCTGAAGTCGCAGTCGGGGGAGCGGACGGCCTACGTGATCGGCGAGGCCGGGATCACCACCGCGCTGCACAGCGCCGGCTTCGTGCTCACCGACACCAACCCGTCCTACGTGGTGCTGGGTGAGACCCGGAACTACTCGTTCGAGGCGATCACCACCGCGATCCGGCTGATCAACGCCGGGGCCCGGTTCATCGTGACGAACCCGGACACGACCGGACCGTCGCCGACCGGCGTCCTGCCTGCAACCGGTGCGGTGGCGGCGATGATCACCGCCGCGACGAACCGGCAGCCGTACGTGGTGGGCAAGCCGAACCCGATGATGTTCCGCTCGGCGATGAACCGGATCGAGGCGCACTCGGAGACGACGGCGATGATCGGGGACCGGATGGACACCGACATCGTGGCGGGCATGGAGGCGGGGCTGCTGACCTTCCTCGTGCTGTCCGGGGTCACCAGCCGGGAGGAGATCGAAACCTTCCCGTACCGGCCGAACGTGGTGCTGGACTCGGTCGCCGACCTGGTGCCGCAGCTGTAGGCCCGCTTTCCCGCTGATCGGTCCCTGAGGAGCGGGTCCTTCTTCTGACTGGTCCCTGAGGAGCTGGCGGGTGCCCGGGTGGTGTCCGGGTCTCCTGAAAGTCCGGTCCCTGAGGACGCAGGGCGCTCCCAGAATCCGGTCCCTGAGGAGACGGCGGGTGCCCGGGCGGTGCCCGGGTCTCCTCGTGAATCCGGTCCCTGAGGAGACGGCGGGTGAGGAACGAACCCGCCGGCGTCACGAAGGGCGGGTGCCGCAACGAGCGGCGCCCGGTTGGTCGAACTCATGGAGACCCTTCGCACGTCTGTTCGAAAACTGTCAGTGGGGTCTGTTTGACTGGGATCATGACGACGAGCAGCGGTGTTCTTCCGGCCGGGCGGGTGCTGGCCGAAGTGGATGCGCTGCTGGATCGTGTCGATCCTGATCGTGGCAGCCTCGATGCTGCGGAGCGGCTCGCCCTGGTGCGGACGGCGCGCCGGGTGCGTGGTCGGGTGGACGCGCTGGCCGCCGTGGTGACGGCGGAGGCGGACGGGGCGCGGGCGTCGGAGGCTGCGGCAGGGACGCCGATGGCGTCGTGGCTGGGCATGGGCGAGACGGTGTCGCGTCGGGAGGCTGCGGGTGCCCTCCGCCAGGCCAGGCGACTCGGACAGCATCCATTGGTGGGTGAGGCCGCGGTCGCGGGACGGCTCGGCACGAGTCAGGCGCGCGCGATCACGGGGGTGCTGGACGGACTGGCTCCCCAGCTCGACCAGGCCCAGCAGGCCCGGGCCGAGGAGGTGCTGGTGGAACTGGCGGGGCACCTGGATGCGGACCAGTTGGCGAAGGCTGCCGGGCGGGTGCTCAACGCGGTCGTACCCGAGCGTGCCGACGAAGCGCGGGAACTCCAGTTGCAAAGAGAGGCGGAGGCGGCGCACCGGCAGCGGAGTCTGAGGTTCTTCTTCGAGGGCGCCTCGGTCCGGTTCGACGGTTCGCTGCCTCGGCTGGCCGCGGAGGAGTGGATCGCCCAGCTGGACGCGCACGCGGAGCAGATCCGCCGCACCGGGCTGGAACGGCGTGACCCGTTGGCGGGGATGCTCACCCCCGAACAGCGCAGGGCCGATTCGTTGATCGCCCTCATCCGCGCCACGGCCGGTCGAGCCTCCGCGGCTGGTCGTCCTGGTCGAGACCCTGAGCCGCCTGCGACCGCGCGGGTGCTGGTCAGGCTCGACTACGACAAGCTCGCCGCCGATGCGGCCGCCACGGGCCTGGTCGGCGACGGCCAGCCGCTCTCTGCCGGTGAGCTGCGCCGGGTCTGCTGCGATGCCGAGATCATCCCGGTCGTGCTCGGCTCGGCCTCGGAGGTGCTGGATGTGGGTCGGGCCGAACGGTTGGTAACCCCCGCCCAGCGCGCCGCACTGCTCGCCCGCGACGGCGGCTGCGTGTTCCCGGGTTGTGACGCGCCGCCCTCGCGGTGTGAGGCCCACCACGTGGTGCCCTGGTACCTCGGTGGCGCGACCGACCTGTGGAACCTGGTGATGTTGTGCCACAGCCACCACCCGGTCATTGAACCGGCCCGGTTCGCAGTCAGGGACCAGTGGCAGGTGATGATCGCCGACGACGGACTCCCCGAGTTCACTCCGCCCGCCAGGCTCGACCCGAGCCAGAAGCCCATCCGGCACCGGCGGCACCAACCAGCCGACCGTGGTGGCCCAACCGACCCGGAACAGGACACCGGACCACCATCCACCGCCGCCTGAAGGCTGTGAGGCCGGGGCCGGGGGTGCGGATGTCGCCCACACCCGTTCCGGTCCCCGAGGAGTGTTCCGGTGAGGGCGGTGCAGGGTTCTCCTATCCGGTCCCTGAGGAGTGTTCCGGTGAGGAACGAACCGGGACGCGTCACGAAGGGCCATCCCGTGCGACGCCGCTCTCGTGTGGCGTGGAGGTTCGCGCGCGCCCTGCGTCCGTGTTCCGTGCGGCAGGCCCGGTATGGCTCGCGCGGCGCGTGGTGAAGCGCGTGCGTTCGGTCAGGTGGCGGGTGTGGTGCGGCGTCCCCGCCGCCCGGTCCCCGAGGGGCCGCGCGGGGTGAGGAGCGGATCCGGCGGCGTGTGGCTTGATTCTGGTTCCCCAGGCGCGGGCTTGTTTTCGGCTTCCGATCCCTGAGGAGCCAGCGGGTGAGGCACGAACCCGGCGGCGTCACGAAGGGCGGCCGTCTGGCGTCCTGTCGGATCAGGCGGGTTCAGTCGGCGAGCAGGAGCGAGCGGAGGCGGTCCCGGTCGGGTGGGCCGAGGCCGGTCTGTGCCAGGTGCCGATCGACCCCGGCGGCGAAGGCGACGACGAGTGGTCGGGTGGTGGAGAGCCAGTAGGCCACCTCGGCCGGACCCCACCCGGATTGGCGGTCAGCGGTGGGCGAGTTGGTCCAGTTGCCGGCAATGGCCTCAACGGACTGGGCGTAGTCGTCGGCGATCACCTCGGGTGCGACACCCGCGTTCGCCAGCAGCAGGGCGGTGACCAGGCCGGTGCGGTCGCGGCCGGCGCTGCAGTGAACCAGAATGTCGGGCTCCGCGGCGGCGATCGCTTCGAGGGTTCGGCGGACCAGGTCCGGCAGGATCCGCAGGTTGTGCGGCCAGTACTCGGGCGAGTCGAGGATCGGGAAGCAGGTCCGGCGGAACTCGGCGTTGTCGTGGTCCTCCACCGGGCTGGGAATGACCTCGATCCCGTCGAGATCGGCGGGGTCTGGTGCCGGGTCGCCGTCCCGCGATACCACCTCGTAGGCGCAGCGCAGGTCGACGACCGTGCGCAGGCCCCACGACCGGGCTCGTGCCCAGCCGGCCGTCGTCAGGAGCTCCCGACGCGGCCCGCGCGCGATCCTGCCCGAACGGGTCGGGCCGTCGGGCGTCGGCAGCCCACCGAGGTCACGGCAGTTGGGGTAGCCGTCCCAGTCCAGTGTCCGCACCCGGGCACCCTAGCTCGTGGTTCGAGGGCAGGATGCCGGCAACGCACACCCTCGGTGGTTGGAGGCGGTGACGTGCCGATCGGGGCGTACCGCTCAGCGCTTGGTGAACCGGAACGCGATGAATGCCCGCTCGCGCTCGAGCTTGTAGTGAACTTCCGGGTACTCGGCCTGCATGGATGGCGCCGGGCGGGGTTCCACCAGTGCATCGACGACGAACCCCGCTGCGAAGAAGTCATCCAACACCGCCGACAGCGGTGCTCGCCGGTACGTGACGTCCCAATCGTCGTGCCAGGTCTCGGAGACCAGCTCGTCGCTGAAGTAGCTGCCGCCCAGCCTCAGCCAGTCGGAGGTCGGGTGGACCGTGGAGACGAGGAGGTGGCCGTCGTCGGCGAGCACGCGGTGCAGCTCGCCCAGCGTCACCGGCGGGTGAGGGAGGTGATGGAGCACCAGCGCCATCACGATGTGATCGAACTCCCCGCTCCCGGCCCAGCTGAGCGGCTCACTCAGGTCATGGACGCGGAACTCGCCCGCCTCGCTGCGCTCGCGAGCGATCCTGATGAGCTCTGTGCTCGCGTCGATCCCCACCACGGAAGCGCCCCGGGCGGTGAGTTCCGCGGCATACAGCCCGGATCCGCAACCGGCGTCGAGAATCCGGAGCCCGGCCACCGGTCCCAGCAGTTCGAGCAGCGAGGGCCGGTCGTAGTGGGCGTTGTACGCGCTCACCCGGGCATGGCTGTCGAAGGCTTCAGCGAACGCGTCGTAAGTGGTCACAGCCACAGAATCCCAGATGCCGGAGGGGCGGGTCTCAGGCCAGCGCGACGAGCACTGCCTCGGTGATGCCATTCGCGTCCGGACGGTCGGCGACCGCGGCGACGTCCAGGCCCCGTTCGCGGGCGACGGCCGCGGAGGAAGGCCCGAGGGCGACGACCGTCGGACCGGGGAGACCCGCGGAGGCCACAGCGGCGCGGACGACGGAGCCGGCGGTGACCACGAAGGCGGCGAAGGCCCCGGAGTGCCAGCGCTCCACGACGTCGTCGGGAAGCGGCAGGGCCACGGTCTGGTAGACCGCGACGTTGCGTACCTCCCAACCTTTCGCGGTCAGACCTGCGCTCGGTTCGGAGGAGTGGTCTGCGGCCCCGGGGATCAGGACCCGGCCCGGGCCGTCGGGGAAGGCTGCCACCAGTGCCGCTCCGCCCCCGGGGTCCGCGACCAGGTCGGGCGTGATGCCGGCCGCGGTCAGCGCCGCCGCAGTGGCCGGTCCGACCGCGGCCACCCGGACGTGGGCGTGCGGACCGCAGTGGTCGAGGCCGACCGCCTGCAGCGCGTCCACCGTCCGCCCGGACGTCACCACGAGCCAGTCCCAGCCCTCGGCGAACACGGCCGCGAGTTCCGTGACCGGCAGCGGCGCCCTCCTGGTGAACTCCGCCTGCACGACCTCGGCGCCCGCAGCAGTGAGCGCCTCGACCGTGCCGACGGGCGCCCGCTTCGGCACCAGCACCGTCTGCCCGTCCAGCGGCTTCGGCTTGCTCGCGCCGAGGTCGACCAGCTCCGCGGCGCCCGCCCCCAGCAACTGCTCGGCCACGCGGGTACCGAGCTCGATCGCGGCCTGTTCGGTGGCGCGGGCCAGGTCCCGGTGCGGCTCCGCGATGGCGGTGGTGACAGCAGGGAGCGCTGTCGACGCGGACTCCCGGAGCCGGCGCGAGCCATCCGCGGACACCACGACCGCGGTGAGGCTGAGTTCCCCGTCGGACCCGATCGCGTGGGCGGCCACGGGCGCCGCACAACCAGCTTCCAACCGGGCCAGCACCGCCCGCTCGGCCAGCGCAGCCGATCGGGTCGGCGGGTCGTCGAGCCGACCGAGCGCTTCCAGGAGTTCCGCCGACGCGTCGGCCCGGCACTCCACCGCGAGCGCCCCCTGGGCAGGGGCCGGCAGGAACTCGTCCGGGTCGAGCCGCTCGGTGATCGAGGCTTCCAGCCCGAGCCGGCGCAGCCCGGCCGCCGCGAGCAGCACCGCGTCGAGGTCATCGGACGCCCGGCGCAGCCGCGTCTCGACGTTGCCCCGGATCGCCACCACCTCCAGGTCGGGACGCAGGGCCAGCACCTGTGCCGCCCGCCGCGGCGAACCCGTACCCACCCGGGCACCCGTGGACAGCCCGCCGAGATCCAGCCCGTCGCGCGCGCAGAGCGCGTCGGCGGGGTCCTCCCGCGGCGGCACGGCCCCCAGCACCAGCCCCTCGGCCGGCGCGGTCGGCAGGTCCTTGAACGAGTGGACGGCGAGGTCGGCCTCCCCGGCCAGCACCGCGGCCCGCACCGCGTCCACGAACACCCCGGCTCCGCCGAGGCTCGCCAGCGGGGCGGACGTCACGTCGCCGTGCGTGGTCACCTTCACCAGTTCGACGTCGTGCCCGAGTGCGCGCAGCGCGTCCGCCACCGTGCCGGACTGCGTCCAGGCCAGCGTCGAGCCCCGGGTGGCCAGGCGGAGTCTCACCGCCGCGGGTCCTGCGCTACGCCGGCCACGACCGGCGCGTCCCGGCGCGGGTTCGCGCAGCA
>JAGQUI010000149.1 GCA_020438595.1 Propionibacteriaceae bacterium
GGAACCCGGCTCTGACAGTCCCCGCCCTTCGTGACGCTCGCCGGCGCTCGCTCCTCAGGGACCGGGACGGGCGCTCAGTGCTTCCCCGCCCTTCGTGACGCTCGCCTGCGCTCGCTCCCCGGGGACCGGGACGGACGCTCAGGCATTCGGCGTCCAGGCGTCGGCCTTCGCGATGTCGCCGTCGAGGGCACCGACGCCGGAACCGGCGATCCGCGCGTTGCTGCTGTACTGCCACAGCGACCAGCCGCCGTGGCTCGCCCACGGGCCGACCTTCGGCTGGGAGTCCGGGATCCGGCCGTTGTCCGTGCCCCAGGACGCCACCCAGAGCCGGGCGATCGGCGCGACGTCGGCCCAGCGGTAGACGCCGTTCACCTTCTTCGAGGCGGCGTTCGCGCTCATGTACACGTACAGGTTCGGGTGGTAGCCGTCCGCGGTGAGCAGCGCCTTCACCTCGGTGATGAACGCGGTGGCCTCGGCCGGGTTCCAGGCCCGCAGCGTCAGCGTGTACTTCTTGCCGTCCTTCTTCTTCGTCCAGGCGTGGCCGGCCTCGACGTCCAGCACCAGCGGGTCGGTGCTCTTCTTCGTGTAGTTCCCATCGGCCTTGAGCCAGCTCACGAACGTGGCGGCGGAGTCCTCCGGGGTGAAACCCCCGGCGAACAGGTCCTGGCTGGTGGTGTCGATGCTGTCGATCCAGCCGTTGAACCAGTAGTGGCCCAGCGACAGCCCGGCGGACGTGGCCTGGTCGGCGAAGGTCGCGTAGGCGCAGTCCTCGACCACCGGCTTCGCGCCCGTGCGCATGGCCTGGCCGGTGCAGGCGTCGGTGTAGGCCACCTTCCGCGGACGGGCGCCGCTGCCGTTGCGCAGGATGGTGAAGCCGTCGGTGCCGACCCGCTCCGCGACCTTGGCCATCTTGATCCGGCCGGACGGCAGGTACTGGTAGGCGGAGAGGTCCACGCCCTGGGTGAGCCCGGTCAGCCCGAACGCCTTCTCCGCGTCCTTCGCCGGGGTCTTCGTGGGCTTCAGCACCGTGAGCCTCGCCACGCGCGAGGTGACGGTGCCGCCGGTACCGCTGACCTTGACCCGGAACCGCGTCCCGCTCGGCCAGGTGCCCACCCGCACCGTGTAGGACGCGGACCTCGCGCCCGTGATGGTCTTCCAGACGCCGCCGGACGCCGGGCGCCGTTGCCACTTGTAGGTCAGCTTGAGCCCGGACGCCACCACGGTGAAGGACCCCTTCGTGCGCGTCCCGTAGCGGCTGATGGCCAGGTTGGCGGGCTGGGTGACGATCGTGGTCACCCTGGTCACGCTGGTCGCGGCGCTCCGTCCCACCAGGTCGGGCGTACCCACCGTGCTGCCGGCACCGGCCGCATGGGCCGCCACCGGGGACGACAGCCCGCCACCGGCGAGCACCAGCGACAGGCTGAGGGTCGCGAGGATCCTCGCGGTGCGGTTCGCTGCATCGGTCACGTCGGTGGGCTTTCTCGCTCGGCGGCGCGGGTCCGGCCATCGTAGGCGCCACCGCGCCCGGCAGCGCACCCATCGGACCCGGATCCGGCCCGGAACTCGACCTCGGGTGCAGCCTCAGCCGTCGCGGCGCCACGTCCACGGGGTCGTGGTGGTCACCGCGACGAGCCCGGAGAGTTCGAGGATCGGGCGGCTGAATCCGGTGCACTCGGCGTAGACCAGGCTCGCGCCCCGGGCCAGGGCGGACGCCGCCCGCGCCGCTGTCAGGGCGCGGTAGATGCCCCGATGACGCTGGTCGGCCCGGGTCGCGCCGCCGAACAGGCCCGCGAACCGGGTGCCGCGGACGAGATCGAGCCGGCCGGCGCCCACCACGGCGCCGTCCGCCTCGGCCAGCCACAGTTCCACGTGCGCGTCCGGCGCGGACAGCTGGGCGAGCAGTTGCGCGTCGAGGTCGGGCGAGTCCGGCCCGAACACTTCCCGGTGCAGCGCCCCGACCGCGGTCACGTCGGCCGCGAGGTCGGCCCCGTCGCCGGCGCGGCGCAGCCCGACCCCGTCCGGCGGCCGGAGGTCGGCGGCCAGCAGGTCCGCCTCCCCGATCATGACCGTTTCGGGGTCGTCGGCGACCAGACCGGCCCGCACCAGGTGGTCGGCCAGGTCGGACGGCGCATCGTGGCCGCGGGTCTTCCACTCGAACCGGTCCACCCCGGGAATCGCGGCGAAGTGCGCGACGGTCGCACCGATCAGGTCGTCGAGTGCTTCGCCCCCGGCGCCGTCGAGGTCGCGGTAGGTGACGAAGCCGCGGGTGCCGTAGCGTCCCAGCCACAGGGGCCCGACGCGGTGCACGTCCGTCGCGCCGGCGAGCTCGGCTCCGGTGCGCAGGTCGGCGTCGTGCGCCGCAAGGAGGGCCTCGCGGGTGACGGCGGTCACACTCCTCCCGCGCACGCGTCGAGCGCGTCGGCGATGGTGAAGTTGCCCACGTAGAGCGCGGTGCCGACGATCGCACCCTCGACGCCGAGCTGCACCAGCTCACGCAGCGACCGCAGGTCGTCCAGGGTCGAGATGCCGCCGCTGGCCACCACCGGGGCCTCGGTGCGGGCGCAGACGTCGCGCAGCAGCTGCAGGTTGGGCCCGGACAGCATCCCGTCACTGGCCACGTCGGTGACCACATAGCGGGCGCACCCGGCGGCGTTCAGCCGGTCGAGGGTCTCGAAGAGCTCGCCGCCCTCGCGCGTCCAGCCGCGGGCGGCCAGCCGGGTGCCGCGCACGTCGAGGCCGATCGCGATCCGGTCGCCGTGCTCGCCGATGATCCGGTCGCACCAGTCGGGGTTCTCCAGGGCTGCCGTGCCGATGTTCACCCGGCGGCAGCCGGTGGCCAGGGCACGCTCCAGGCTCTCGTCGTCACGGATGCCGCCGGAGAGTTCGACGTTCAGCTCCATCGAGGCCGCGATCTCCGCGATCACCTCCGCGTTGCTGCCCCGCCCGAACGCCGCGTCGAGGTCGACCAGGTGCAGCCACCGCGCACCGGCGTCCTGCCAGCGCCGGGCCGCGGTGAGCGGGTCGCCGAAGACCTTCTCCGAGCCGGCCACGCCCTGGGTGAGCTGCACGGCCTGCCCGCCCTGGACGTCGACGGCGGGCAGCAGGACGAGTTCGTTCATGGTTCCTTCACCTCGAGGGTGGCGACCCAGTTGCGGAGCAGGCGCCCACCGGCGGCGCCGGACTTCTCCGGGTGGAACTGGGTGGACCACAGCACGCCCTGCTCGACGGCGGCGATGAACTGGTCGCCGCCGTGCTCGGTCCACGTGATCCGGGCGTCGTCGGGCCAGCCGGGGACGACGTGGACGCCGAAGGAGTGCACGAAGTAGAACCGCTCGCCCTCGACGCCGGCGAACATCGCCGAGCCCTCCGGCGGGGAGACCGTGTTCCAGCCCATGTGCGGCAGCGGGACGGCGTCCAGCTCCTCGACCACGCCGGGCAGCACGCCCACTCCCGGGGCGGACGCACCGTGCTCGACGCCGAGGTCGAAGAGCACCTGGTGGCCGACGCAGATGCCGAGCACCGGGCCACCCGCCGCCAGCCGCTGCCGGATCAGCTCCGGCCCGCCGACGCCGGCCAGTCCGTCCATGCAGGCGGCGAACGCGCCCACGCCGGGCACGACCAGGCCGTCCGCGGCCAGCGCGGCGTCCGGGTCGGCGGTCAGTTCGACGTCGGCGCCCGCCGCGGCCAGCGCCCGGGTCGCCGAGTGCAGGTTGCCACTGCCGTAGTCGAGGACGACGACCCTTCGTGACGGCCGCTCGTTCCTCCCGGCCTCCTCAGGGACCGTCTGGCGGAAGGTCACAGGCTGCCCTTGGTGGACGGCACCACGCCCGCGATCCGGAGGTCGAGCGCCACCGCGTCCCGCAGTGCCCGGGCGAGCGCCTTGAACTGCGCCTCCACGATGTGGTGCGGGTCGCGTCCGGCCAGCAACCGCAGGTGCACGCAGATCTGGGCGTGCAGCGCGAACGACTCCACCACGTGCCGGGTCATCGAGCCCGCGTAGGGCACGCCGGAGCCGCCGATCAGCGCGTACTGCTGGCCGTCGGGCTCGCCGCTGTGCACCACGTAGGGGCGTCCGGCGAGGTCGACCACGCACTGAGCGAGCGCCTCGTCCAGCGGGACGGTGGCGTCGGCGAAGCGGCGGATGCCGGCCTTGTCGCCCAGCGCCTCGGCGAAGGCCTGGCCGAGCACGATCGCGGTGTCCTCGATGCTGTGGTGGCCGTCGATGTGCACGTCACCGGTGGTGGTGACCTCGAGGTCGATCAGGGAGTGCCGGGACAGCGCGGTCAGCATGTGGTCGTAGAACCCGACCCCGGTGCTGATCGTGGACTCGCCGGTCCCGTCCAGGTTCAGCGCGACCCGCACCTGCGACTCGCTCGTGCTCCGCTCGCGGACAGCCGTGCGCGGACTCATCGGATCTCCTCCAACACCTCAGCCAGGGCGTCGTAGAACGCCTGTGTCTCCGCCGGGGTCCCGGCGGTCACCCGCAGCCAGCCCTCCGGGCCGGTCTCGCGCACGAGAACGCCGCGGTCGAGCAGCCGCTGCCAGACATCATGCCGGTCGGCGAACGGCCCGAACAGGCAGAAGTTCGCATCCGAGTCGATCACCTCGACCCCCAGTTGAGGCAGGCGCAGCAGCATCTCGTCGCGGGTGGCGCGCAGTTCGTCGACCTTCTCCAGCAGTTCGGGGGCGTGCCGCAGCGCCACCTCGGCGACCGCCTGGGTCTGTGCGGACAGGTGGTAAGGCAGCCGCACGATCCGGCACGCGTCGACGATCGCGGGGGTGGCGGCGAGGTAGCCGACCCGGCCGCCGGCGAGGGCGAACGCCTTGCTCATCGTGCGCGAGACGACCAGGTTGCCGAACCGGTCGAGCAGCGTGAGCGCGGTGCGCTCGGGGTGCCGGGCGAACTCCTGGTACGCCTCGTCGACCACCACGATCGCCTCGGTGCCTGCGAGCACGTCGGCGATCACGTCCAGCGGCGTCGTGGTGCCGGTCGGGTTGTTCGGGGTGGTGATCACGACGACGTCCGGGGTGTGCCCGGCGATCGCGGCGAGCACGGTGGCGGCGTCGAGGCCGAAGTCGGCGGCCCGGGGCTCGGTGACGTAGCGGGTGTGGGTGTTGCGGGCGTACTCGGGGTACATCGAGTAGGTCGGGGTGAAGCTGAGCAGCGTCCGGCCGGGCCCGCCGAAGGCCTGCAACAGGTGCGTCATCACCTCGTTCGAACCGTTCGCGGCCCAGATCCGCTCCGGGCCCAGGCCGTGGCCGAGGTAGCCGGCCAGCGCGGTGCGCAGCCCGGTCGCCTCGCGGTCCGGGTACCGGTTCAGCGTGGACGCCGACAGGGCCGCGCAGATCTCCTCGTGCACCTGCGCGCTCGGCGGGTACGGGTTCTCGTTCACGTTCAGCCGGACGGGCACGTCGAGCTGGGGGGCGCCGTAGGGCTCCTCCCCCACCAGTTCCGGCCGCAGCGGCAGGCCGCCCAGGGTGACGTCGGGCCTCATCGGGCGGCCCCGGAACGCCGGATCGTCACCGCGGCGCCGTGCGCGGGCAGGTCCTCGGCCGTCGCGAAGGTCTCGACGACCCCGGCCACCTCGAGCAGCGCGTCGCGCGAGTAGTCGATCACGTGCACCTGCTTGCGGAAGCTGTGCACGTTCAGGCCCGAGGAGTGGCAGGCGCACCCGGCGGTCGGCAGCACGTGGGTGGAGCCCGCGCTGTAGTCGCCGAGCGACACCGGGGAGTAGGAGCCGACGAAGATCGCGCCGGCGTTGTTCACCCGCGCGGCCACCGCGGCGGCGTCCCTGGTCTGGATCTCGAGGTGCTCGGCGGCATATGCGTCCACCACGGCCAGGCCCTGGTCGATGTCGTCGACGAGCACGACGGCGGACTGCGGACCGCCGAGCGCGGTGCGGATCCGGTCGACGTGCTTCGTGGCGGCCACCTGCGGCTCCAGCTCGGCCTGCACGGCGTCCGCGAGTTCCGGCGAGTCGGTGACCAGCACGGACGCGGCCATCGGGTCGTGTTCGGCCTGGGAGATCAGGTCGGCCGCGACGAACGCCGCCTCGGCGCTGTCGTCGGCGAGGATGGCGATCTCGGTCGGCCCGGCCTCGGCGTCGATCCCGATCCGTCCGCGGAGCAGCCGCTTGGCCGCGACCACGTAGATGTTGCCCGGCCCGGTGACCATGTCGACGCTCGCGCACACCCCGGGCACCCCGTGGGCGAACATCGCGATCGCCTGGGCGCCGCCGACGGCGTACACCTCGTCGACGCCGAGCAGCGCGCACACCGCCAGGATGTTCGGGTGCGGCAGCCCGCCGAACTCCGCCTGCGGCGGGCTCGCGACCGCGATCGAGGTCACCCCGGCGACCTGGGCCGGCACCACGTTCATCAGCACGCTGGACGCCAGCGGCGCCAGCCCGCCCGGCACGTACAGCCCGACCCGTCCGACCGGGACGAGACGTTGCTCGACCACGGCGCCCGGGGCCAGTTCGACGTGCACCGGCACGCTCGCGGCCTCGGCCTCGGCGACCCGCCGCCGCCGCGCGATGGCCTCGGCGAAGGCGGCCCGCACCTCGGCCGAGATCCCGGCCGCGGCGTCGGCGAGGGCCTGCGCCGGCACCCGGAAGCTGTCCGGCACCACATGGTCGAAGCGCTCGGAGTACTCGGCGAGCGCGGCCTCCCCGCGCTCGGCCACGGCCTGGACGATCGGGCGCACCTGCGCCACCGCGGCGTCCACGTCGAACTCC
>JAGQUI010000014.1 GCA_020438595.1 Propionibacteriaceae bacterium
AGTGCTGGCGCACCGTCCTGCTGCAGCAGTTCCACGACATCCTGCCGGGCAGTTCGATCGCCTGGGTGTACGCCGACGCCGAGCGGAACTACGCCGACGTCGCCGAGGAGCTCGAGGAGGTGATCGCCGACGCCCTCACCGCGCTGACCGGCAAGGGCGCGGCCGTGCTGGTCGCCAACGCGGCGCCGCATCCGCGCGACGGGGTCGCCGCGCTCGGCGTGGAGGTCGCGCCGACGATCCCGCAGGCGGCGGTCGAGGAACACCCGGACGGTACCTTCACCCTCGCCAACGAGCACCTCACCGCCGTCGTGGACGCGACCGGCGCGCTGGTCTCGCTCGTGGACGCCGACACCGGCAGGGAGGCGATCGCGCCGGACCGTCCGGGCAACCGCCTGGAGCTGTTCCGCGACGTCCCCAACCAGTGGGACGCCTGGGACATCGACGAGTTCTACCGCCGCGCAGCGGTCCCCGTCGCGCCCGGCACGGCGGCCCTCGACGAGGTGGACGGCGAGCCGGTGGTCACCGTGCGCACGGTGGTCGGCACCTCTGCGGTGACCCAGTGGCTCAGCCTGCCACCGGGTGCGCCGGCGCTGGTGATCCGCACCGAGGTGGACTGGCAGGAGCGGCAGAAACTGCTCAAGCTGGGCTTCGGCCTCGACGTGCGGGCCGACACCTCGGCGGCCGAGACCCACTTCGGGCACTACCGGCGTCCGACCCACACCAACACCAGCTGGGACGCCGCCCGGTTCGAGGTCTGCGCCCATCGCTGGCTGCTCGTCGACGAGCCGGGCTACGGGGTCGCGATCGCGAACGACGCCACCTACGGCCACGAGGTGACCCGGGACGTGCGCGCCGACGGCGGCACGACCACGACCGTGCGGCTGTCGCTGCTGCGCTCCCCGCTCTACCCGGACCCGGAGGCCGACCGCGGCGTGCACGAGTTCACGGTCGCCGTGCGGCCGAACGCCGGCGCCGCCGAGGCCGTCGAGCTGGGCTACCGCACCAACCTGCCGCAGCGGGTCGTCCGGGGCGCGGAGCCGGTGCAGCCGCTGGTCTCGGTGGACGCACCCGGCATCGTCGTGGAGGCGGTGAAGCTCGCCGAGGACGGCTCGGGCGACGTGGTGGTCCGCCTCTACGAGGCGCACGGGCGGCGAACGTCCGGGCTGGTCACACCGGGCTTCGCGGCGGCGTCCGTGGTGGCGACGGACCTGCGCGAACGCGCCGTCGAGGCGCCGGGGGTGACGCTCGATCCGGCGGGCACCGGGCTGGCGCTGCGCCCGTTCCAGATCGTCACGCTGCGGTTCACCCGCGCCGAGGCACCGGGGGCATCGTGACCGAAGAGCTCAACGTCTTCGGCGAACCGCTCGAGCCGTGCGGCGACGACCCGGTCACGGGCTTCTACCGCGACGGCAGCTGCACGTGCGGCCCGGCCGCCGCCCGGCACCTGATCTGCGTGCTGGCCACGCGGGAGTTCCTCGCCCACCAGCGCTCAGTCGGCAACGACCTGACCAGCCCCGGACCCGACTTCCCCGGCCTGGGCCCGGGTGACCGCTGGTGCGTGGTCGCGGAGCGCTGGGCGCAGTCGTACGCGGCCGGGATGGCCCCACCGGTGGTGCTGGCGTCGACGAACCTGCGGGCGCTCGACGTGGTGCCGTTCGAGATCCTCGTCGAGTTCGCCGCCGACGTCCCCGACGACCCGAGTTCGCTCGTATGACCACGCCGGCACCCGGCACGGGGATCGAGATCGACTCGCTCGACCAGCTCGACGCACGGCTCGCCGCCGGGCTCGGCCTGGCCGAGTGCTCGCTGCAGTCGCTGGACCTGACCGGGCACGGTGCGGCGCTGCTGGGCACGGACGTGACCCGCTCGATCTTCCTCGGCTGCGACTTCGGCCCGGGGGTCGAGCACGAGCTGGAGCGGCGTGGGGCGCTGGTCTTCCCCACCCTGCCCGACCTGCCGTTCAACCCGTACCGGTCGGGGCTGTACACCGCGGACGAGTTGTACGCCGGGTTGGAGCGGGGCTACCGCTACACCCTCGACGCGCGGAACTACCGCTGGTGGAAGCATGTCGGCCAGCACCGCAGCCTGACCAGCGAGCTGGCGATGACCCTGCACGACCACGCGATCTCCGAGGCGCTGGACGACGTCGGGCTGGACGGTGCGGTCGGCGTGATGGGCGGCCACCAGCTGGTCCGCGGCGCCGACGGCTACGCGGAGGCGGCGAGGCTCGGACGGGCACTCGCCGCGTCCGGTCGCACGGTGATCACCGGCGGTGGCCCCGGCGCCATGGAGGCGGTGAACCTCGGCGCGGCGCTGGTCGGCTCGGACGCCGAGCTGGCCGCGGCGCTGGCCCTGCTCGCCGAGCGGCCCCGGTTCGCCGAGGACATCGCGTCCTGGGTGAGTGCCGGCATGACCGTCCGGGAGCGCTGGGAACTCGGCGGACGCAGCTACGGCATCCCGACCTGGCTGTACGGGCACGAGCCGCCCAACGTGTTCAGCGCGGGGATCGCGAAGCTGTTCTCGAACGCGGTCAGGGAGGACGTGCTGCTGCGGCACGCCTCGGGCGGCCTGGTCTGCCTGCCCGGCGCGGCCGGGACGGTGCAGGAGGTCTTCCAGGCGGTCACGCCGCGGTTCTACGCCGCACCGGAGGAGCCGATCCCGCCGCTGGTCCTGGTGGGCGTCGACTACTGGACGCGGGTGCAGCCGGCGTGGCCGCTACTCAGCGGGCTCGCCGACGCGCGTCCGATGGCGTCCGCGATCCACCTGGTCGAGACCGCCGCCGAGGTGCCGGCCCTGCTCGGCTGACCCGGAACCTCCCCACCGCTCCCTGAGGAGCCGGCGAGGAACGAGCCAGCCCAACCCACCGCTCCCGGAGGAGCCGGCGCGGAACGAGCCGGCCCAACCCACCGCTCCCTGAGGAGCCGGCGAGGAACGAGCCGGCGTCACGAAGGGCCCGCCGGCCGTCGCCGGCCGGTCTCCATCGTCCGGGACGCGCCGTGCGCGGGGTGCGGGTTGGCCTACGCTGGCGGCAACAAGCCCCCGGGGAGCGCGCCAGCGCTGAGAAAGTCACCAGGACTGACCCGTGGAACCTGAACTGGGTGATACCAGCGGAGGGAGCCGGGCTGGGTGCGGTCCCGTTGCCGCCATCCGTCCCGCCATCGTCGGGGGCGGGAAGGCCACCCGTGCCAGACACCTCCGGTCCGACGACCACCCCTGCCGGCCCCTCCGCCGCCTCCTACGGCGTCGGCGCGAGGGTCTCGCTGTACCCGATGTGCGACGACTACGTCGACGTCATCCTCGGGGCACTCGCCGACACGCCGGTCCCGGACGGCGTGACCACCGCCACGTCTCCGGTCAGCACGTTCGCCGGCGGGCCAGAGGACACCGTCGTACCGTGGCTGGCCGACCTCGTCGCCGCCGCGACCCGACGGGCGGACGGCGCGCACCTCGCGGCCGCCATCCTGTTGTCCAGGGGATGCCCCGGGGAGGTGAGCTGCGAGTTGGCGTCCGGCCCGTGGGCGTCCGACGACTCGGTCGACGTTCCCGGCACCGGGATCGAGGCGTGGGCCGACTGGTCGCTCTACCCCCTGCCCGACGGTGCCCGGGCGCCCGGCGACCACATGGAGCCGATCATGGCCGCCGTCGAGAGTGCCCGGGAGTCTGGGCTCTACCACTCCTCCGACCACTACGTGACGCGCCTCCGGGGCGACGTCGGCGCGATCCTCGCGCTGGTCGCCACGGCGTGGCTCGGCACCGGCAGCCACGTCCAGCACGTCGTGACCCACCTCACCATGTCCATCAACTCACCCACCCAGGGAGATCCCTCATGAATGCACCGTCGTCCGACCGACCCACGACCGGCCGGTCCGTGGCCGACGCAGCGACACCCCGTCCGACCCCGGACGGCGCCCCCGTCACCCGACCCGCGGCCCGTGGCCTGGCCCTGTCCGAGATCGTGGCGATCGTCGTTCTCGGCGTCGTGTTCGGCTTCCTCTACTTCGCGCTGGTCACGGCGTGGAAGGCACTCGCGGTCGCCATGGGGCCGGCCGGTGACCTGGCCCAGAACGTCCTCATCGGTGGCTGGATGGTGGCGGCGCCGCTGGCGCTGTTCATCACCCGGCGCCCGGGGGCGGGCGTCATCGCCGAGGTGATCGCCTCGCTCGTCGAGGTGGTGTTCCTCGGCAGTCCGGTCGGGCCGATCCTCTTCGTGAGCGCGCTCGTCCAGGGCGTGGGTGCCGAGTTGGCGTTCGCCGCGACCCGCTACCGCAACCACGGTCTCCCGGTCTACCTGGCCTCCGGTGCGACGGCCGCGCTCGCCAGCTTCGCCTGGAGCACCGTGCGCTTCGGTTGGTGGGGCCAGGACCTGTTCTGGCTCCGGCTCGGGCTCCACGTCGCTTCGGGCGTGGTGCTGTGCGGCCTGCTCGCCTGGCTCCTCGGACGCGCTCTGGCCCGGACCGGTGTTCTGCGCGACCTGCCGGGCGGCCGCGCCGTCCGTGGCTGACGAGAGTCTCCACCTTCCGCGCCAGCCCGAGGCGCGGGACGCGACGGTGGCCGGCGCACCACCCAGCGTCCCGGTCCTCGAGGCGTGCGTGACCGTCGCCCACGACGGCGTCCCGGTACTGGACGACGTGTCGCTGGCCGTGCCCGAGTCGGGGGTGGTGGCGCTGACCGGGGCCTCGGGGTCCGGGAAGTCGACGCTGCTCGCCGTCCTCGCGGGCCTCGTGCCGCATTCCCGCGCGACCGCGCTGTGGGGCCGGGTGCGCCATCGGGGCACCGACGTGACGCTCGATCCGCCGTGGGAACGCGCAGCGTGGCTCGGCTTCCTGGCCCAGGACCCGGCCGCCGGCCTGTGCCTGACCCAGGTGCGTGACGAACTCGCGCTCCCGCTGGAGAACGCGGGCGTGCCCCGGGAGCAGATCGGCGCGCGCGTCGACGCCATCGCGGCTCGGCTCGGCATCACGCACCTGCTCGAGCGTGGCACGGGCCAGCTGTCAGGCGGCGAGCAGCAGCGTGTCGCCCTCGCCGCGACACTGGCCGGTGAGCCGGACGTGCTCCTGCTGGACGAGCCGCTGTCCATGCTCGACCCGGACTCCGCGGCCGAGGTGGCGGGCCTCCTCCGCGACGAGCTGTCGAGCCGCACCGCTGTCATCGTGGAGCACCGCGCCGCCGAACTGGCCGCCGCCGGGATCCACCCGGACTCCTTCGTCGCGCTGGGGACGCCACCGGCGCCTCCCGCGGCTTCCCGGCTGCGACCGGAGCCCGGGCCAGTGGTGCTCGAACGCACCCTGGTCGGCGTCCGGCGCACCCCGGATGGCCCGATAGTCGTCGACGGCGTCGACGTCACCCTGCGGGCGGGCAGCGTCACGGTGCTGAGCGGCCCGAACGGGTCGGGAAAGACGACACTCCTGCTCGCGCTCGCCGGCCTCCTGCCCGGATCCGGCGGCGGCCCCTCCCCCGGCGCGGGTGCCGTCGGCATGGTGTTCCAGCGCCCGGAGAACCAGTTCGTGGCGTACACCGTCGCCGAGGAGGTGGCCTGGCAGGCCGACCCCGGGCGGGCGAGGGCGATGGTGGCGCGGCTGGGCCTCGCCGGCCACGAGGAGCAGAGCCCGCACCGACTCTCGCTGGGACAGCAGCGTCGCCTCTGCGTCGCAGCAGCCGCAGCCCAGGGACGTCCCGTCCTGCTGCTGGACGAGCCCACCTTCGGTCTGGACGAGGCCGGCTGCGCAGCCGTGGAGGAACTGCTGCTCGACCTGCGCGACGAGGGACGTGCCCTGCTCGTCGCCACCCACGACGCCGGGCTCGCCGCGAGACTGGCCGACGCGCATCTGCGCCTCACCGCCCAGCCGTCCCGGACGCAGCCGGCACCGTCTCCCCCTGTCCCGGACTCGTTCCTGTCGCGCTGCTCGCCGATCGGGAAGTTCGCCGGGGTGCTGGTGGCGAGCCTCGCCCTGCTGTCCACGACCGCCGCCCTGCCCGCGTTCCTGCTGTGGGCCCTGACGACGGTCTCCCTGCCGCCGCTGGCCCGCCTCCGGGCGCGGACGGTGCTGCGCTTCCAGGTGCCGATCGCCTGGTTCGCGCTGTCCGCGTTCCTCGTCAACGTGATGAGCCGCCCGGGTCCCGCGTTCATCGAGTGGGGCCCGTTCACGATCAGCCAGCCAGGCTGGGAGGCGGGGGTGGGGCTCGGCGCCCGTGCCCTCGCGGTGGGCGCGCTGGCCGCCTGCTTCGCGCTCACCACCGATGCCGTGGCCTTCCTCAACGCGGCCCACCAGCAGGCACGCGTCCCCGCGCGTCACGCCTACGCGCTCATGGCCGGCTACCGGCTCCTCGAGATGCTGCCGGACGAATGGTCGACGATCCTCGCCGCCCACCACGTTCGATCCCGGGGGAACCGGCGCCGACGCCTGGGCATCGACGGCTTCCGTCGGGCCGCATTCAGCCTGCTGGTGGTGGCCCTGCGGCGCGGCCAGCAACTGGCCGAGGCGCTGGAGGCCCGTGGCCTGGGGCGCACGCCGCGAACCGTGTGGCGCACGGTCAGCTGGGGCTGGCGCGACGGGATCCTGGCGCTGGTGGTGGCGGCCGTGACCGTGGCAGTGCTGCTGACGGGGTGACCCGCCCCCACCACGGGTCGATCAGCCGGCGGCGCGCCTGATCAGCTCGATCAGCTTCTTCTCCTCCGCCGGGCCGATCGTGGTCAGCGCGTAGGACGTGGGCCACATGGCGCCGTCGTCGAGCGCGGCGCTGTCGTTGAAGCCGAGCGTGGAGTACCGGGCCTTGAACTTCGAGGCGGGCTGGAAGAAGACGACGGCCTTGCCGTCCCGGTTGTAGGCGGGCATCCCGTACCAGGTCTTGGGCAGCAGTTCGGGAGCGTGCTCGCGGACCAGCGCGTGCACCTTCTCGGCGAGCACCTTGTCCTCGCCGGTCAGCTCGCCGAGCTTCGCGAGCAGGTCGGCCTCGTCCTGGGCCGCCTTGTCCGCGCTGCCCTTGCGCTTCTTCTCCGCCTTCAGCTCGGCGGCGTACTCCTTCATCGCAGCCTTCTCCTCCGCGCTGAAGCTGACCTTGTCGTCGGTGGCCATGGGTCTTCCTCTCTCTCCCGCTCCGGGTACCCAGTCTGCTGGTGGAACCGCGTCCATCGCTTCTCCATTCCTGCCCGATGAAAGTGTCAGTGGGGGGTGTTTGGATGGACGCATGTTCGAATACACCGAGGTGGCTGGGTTGGATGCCGGCGCGGCCCTGGGTGTGCTCGAGCAGGCACAGGCGGCGAAACGCAGGGCGGAAGTGCAGGAAGCCCTGGCCATGTTGCAGGTCGTGAAGACCTACCGCCACCAGATCCCGACCGACAAGGTCCAGCTCGGCGGCGAGGGTACGGGGCTGGTCGACGACTTCGCCTGCCTGGAACTCGCCGCCGCGCTGGGCCGCAGCGTCGATGCGGTCACCCCGGTAGTGGTCGAACTGTTGAACCTCGAGACCCGGCTGCCCCGGCTGTGGGAGACCGTCGTCGCGTCCGGGGTGCCGGTCTGGCTGGCCCGCCGCATCGCGCGCACCACCGCCAAGCTCTCGCTGGCCAGGGCACTGTGGGTGGACGCCACGATCGCCCCGTTCACCACCCGTCTCGCCCCGCCCCGGCTGCTCCGCTTCGTCGAAGCACTGGTGGTGCAGGCCGACCCGGCCGCCGCCGAGCAGCGTTGGGCCGCCGCCGCCCGACCCAAGGTCGAGATCGGACGCCTCCAACGCGACGGCCTGCGCGACCTCTACGGCTGGCTGAACGCCGCCGACGCGGTCTACCTCGACGCCGCCCTCAACCAACTCTCCGACATCCTCGCCAACCAGGGCTCCACCCAGGCCGCCAGCCAGCGCCGCGCCACCGCCCTCGGCATCCTCGCCACCCCCGCCCGCGCCCTGGCCCTCATCCAGCACTCGCTGGCCCAACCCACGCTCCCCCACCCGGTCCCTGAGGGGCGTCCGAGGGACGAGGACGCGTCACGAAGGGCCGCCGACGAGCTGCACGGCCCGCGCTCCCCCCCACGGCTGCGCAGGCCACACCTGCGGCACCATCACCGTCGACCCCGACCGGCTCCTCCCGAAAGCCACGCTGGTCATCCACCTCTGCGACGACACCCTCACCACCGGCACCGGCGTCGCCCGCTGTGAGCAGCTCGGACCCCTCGCCATCGGTCAGCTCCAAACCCTGCTCGCGAGCACCCGTATCCAGGTCCAGCCAGTGTTCAACCCGAACGGCATCACCCCGGTCGACGCCTACGAGATCCCCACACGCATCCGCCGCGCCGTCCTCCAACGCCACCCCTACGACGTGTTCCCCTACGGCACCCACACCTCGGCAGGGCTCGACCTCGACCATACCGACCCGTACCGGTGGGACGGAACGCCCGCACAGACCCGTCCCGACAACCTCGGCCCGCTACGCCGCAAAGCCCACCGCGCCAAGACCCACGCCGGCTGGCGCGTGAAACAGCACGAACCCGGCCGCTTCACCTGGGTCAGCCCCCTCGGACGCCGCTACACCGTCACCACCACCGGCCTCACCCTCGACGGACGCCACGCCCCAGGCGCCGAGCCCTGGACCAACCCCCTCGGCGGACGGCTCCTGCCCGACCCGCCCACCAACGTGCGCAACGGGCGCAAGCGACGCCGCACCCGCAAACCCGTCCCGACCACACCCCGCAAACCACGACCCACCCTGCGGCCCTAGACCGAACCGCCCGACACGCCTGATCACACCCACCGGCTCCCGAGCCGGCTCTTGGCCTGCCCGCTCACCGGCGGCTGACCGCAACTCCGGCGAGTCAGATCGCAACCAACTCGAGCGCCTGTCCTCGCGTGTCGGCGTGGCCGCCCGAATCGGGCGCGAACGGGCTCACGGAGATCGGGCGACGGCGGGGACTCGACGGGTGCCCACCACCGGTCCGCCGCCCTACGCCCCCTGGGCGGCCAGCTGGCCGCAGGCGCCGTCGATCTCGCGGCCCCGGGTGTCGCGCACCGTGACCGGCACGCCGCGGGCCTCCAACCGGTGCACGAAGGCCGCCTCGTCCTTCCGCCGGGACGCGGTCCACTTCGAACCGGGGGTCGGGTTCAGCGGGATCAGGTTCACATGCACCCAGCCGTAGCCGTCCGTCCGCGAATCCGCGGACGCCCCGGCCGTGGCCAGCACGTCGGCCAGGGCGTCGGCCCGCCAGGCCTGGTCGTTCACGTCGCGGATCAGGGCGTACTCGATCGACACCCGGCGTCCGGTGGCCTCGAAGTAGCCACGCGCGGCCGAGACCACCTCGACCACGTTCCAGCGGGTGTTGATCGGGCACAGCTCGTCGCGCAGCTCGTCGTCGGGCGCGTGCAGGCTGACCGCCAGCGTCACCGGCAGCCCCTCCTCGGTGAGCCGCCGGATCTGCGGCACCAGTCCCACCGTCGACACCGTCACGCCGCGCGCGGAGATACCGAGTCCCTCGGGCGCCGGCGCGACGATCGTTCGTACCGCCCGCAGCACCGCGGTGTAGTTCGCCATCGGCTCGCCCATGCCCATGAACACGATGTTGTTCACCCGGCCGGGCCCACCGGGTATTTCGCCGTCGCGCAGGACGCGCGCCGCGTCCATCACCTGCGCAAGGATCTCCGCGGTACTCAGGTTGCGCTGCAAGCCGCCCTGGCCGGTCGCGCAGAACGGGCACGCCATGCCGCAGCCGGCCTGGGAGGAGATGCACACGGTCGCCCGCTCCCGTCCTGACCCACTGGCGGCCACGCCCGGCACGCCGTAGCGCATCAGGACGCTCTCCACCAACGAGCCGTCGTGCAACCGCCACAGCGTCTTCACGGTCGTGCCCGCGTCGGCGCGCTGGTCGCGCACCCGCTCCAGCAGGGACGGGGCGAACCGCGCGGCCAGCAGTTCCCGCTCGGCCTTCGGGATGTCCGTCCAGCCCTCCGGGTCCGCCTCGAGCCGGTCGAACAGGTGCCGGGTGAGCTGCCCGGCCCGGAACCGGGGCAACCCCAACTCGGCGATCGCCTCGGCCCGCTGCGCCGCGTCCAGGTCGGCCCAGTGGACGGGCGGCCTGCCCCGCCTCGGGGCGCCCAGCGCCAGCGGCACCGTCCGGCCGGCCTCGGCGTGCGCCACCGACTCGGCGTAGGCCGACACCTCCTCCGGGGTGAGCCCGCTCACCAGGAGATCCCCGACAGCACGAAGACCAGCCAGGCCGCCGGGGCGGCGACCAGCGTCGAGTCGAGCCGGTCCATCACTCCCCCGTGCCCGGGCAGGAACGAACTCATGTCCTTGATGCCCACGTCGCGCTTGATCAGCGACTCGATCAGGTCGCCCGCGGTGCCGGTGAACACGATGACGACGGCGAGGATCAGTCCGAACCACCACGACTGGTGCAGCACCCACACGCTCAGCCCGATGCCGAAGGCGCTGGCCAGCGCGACCGACCCGGCCATGCCCTCCCAGGTCTTCTTCGGGCTGATGTTCGGCGCCATCGGATGCCGTCCGAGCGTCGCCCCCGCGGCGTACCCTCCGACGTCACTGGCCACGATGCACACGAACACGGCGACGGTCTTCGCCACGCCGTGTTCCTCGGCCAGGATCAGCCCCACGAAGGACGCGAGCAGGGGCACATAGCCGATGATGAACACGCTGGCGGCGCTGTCCCGCACGTAGTTCTCCGCGCCTCCGAACATCCGCCACACCAGCGCCAGCAGCACCGTGCCGCCGATCGTGCCGAGCAGCACGACGTGCCAGGGCAGCTTCGTCACGGGCTGCAGCACCGCCGCCGCGTACGAGCCGCCGATGATGAAGACGTTGCCGAGCACGACCGGGATGATCGCGGACGTCATGCCCACCCGCTTCAACGCGCCGTGCACCTCGTACGCACCGAGGCTGGTCAGCCCGACGAGCAGCACGATGAACCCGACCGGCCACCAGGCGAGCGTGATCACCACGTAGACGAACAGGGTCAGGCCGACCCCGATGGCAGCGGGCAGGTCACGACCCGCCCGCGGCGTGCGCGGAGCGGGTTGCTGGTCGCTGTCGGCCAACTCAGACCTCCAGCAGTTCGGCTTCCTTGGCCTTCAGCAGTTCGTCGACCTGCTCGACGTGCTTCTTGGTGACCGCGTCCAGCTGCTTGTCGGCGGACCGGGCGTCGTCCTCGCTGACCTCCTTGTCCTTGGCCAGCTTGTTCACCGCCTCGATCGAGTGCCGGCGGACGTTGCGCACCGCGACCCGCGCCTCCTCCGCCTTGTGCCGGGTCACCTTGATGTACTCTTTACGGCGCTCCTCGGTGAGCTGCGGCATGACGAGGCGGATCACGTTGCCGTCGTTGGCAGGATTCACGCCCAGGTCGGAGTCGCGGATGGCCTTCTCGATGCCGTGCATCGCCCCGCGGTCGAACGGCGTGATCAGCACCGTACGGGCCTCGGGCACCTGGAAGGTGGCCAGCTGCTGCAACGGCGTCGGCGCCCCGTAGTAGTCCACCATCAGCTTGTTGAACATGGCCGGGTGGGCCCGTCCGGTGCGGATGGCGGCGAACTCCTCGCGAGCGTGGTCGACGGCGACCGACATCTTGTGTTCGGCGTCCTTGATGATCTCCGGGATCACGACGTCCCTTCCCTTCTGGTTCCCCTGCGCACCGGTTCTAGGCGTGCAGCGTGGTTCCGATCTTCTCACCTGCGACCACCCGGGCGATGTTTCCCCGCACACCCAGGTCGAAGAACACCATCGGCAGCCGGTAGTCACGGGCCAGGCTGACCGCGGTCGCGTCGGCGACCTTGAGGTCGCGGGCGAGGAAGTCGTCGTAGGTGAGGTCGTCGAACTTCTTCGCCTCCGGGTTCGTGCGCGGGTCGGAGTCGTACACCCCGTCCGTGCCCTGCTTGGCCATCAGCAGCACCTCGGCGTGGACCTCCAGAGCGCGCTGGGCGGAGACCGTATCGGTGGAGAAGAACGGCATTCCGGAGCCGGCGCCGAAGATCACCACGCGTCCCTTGTCCATGTGCCGGATCGCCCGCAGCGGGATGTACGGCTCGGCCACCTGGCCCATCGCGATCGCGGTCTGCACCCGGCTCTGGGCGCCGGCCTTCTCCAGGAAGTCCTGCAGGGCGAGGCTGTTCATCACAGTGCCGAGCATGCCCATGTAGTCGGCGCGGGCCCGGTCCATGCCGCGGGTCTGCAGTTCCGCGCCACGGAAGAAGTTGCCGCCACCGGTCACGATCGCGACCTGCACGCCGGAGGCGACCACCTCGGCGATCTCCTCGGCGATGCCGGCGATCACGTCCGGGTCGACGCCCAGCTTCCCTCCCCCGAAGGCCTCTCCGGAGAGCTTGAGCAGGACGCGGCGGTACGGGCTGGTCATGGAGTTCTCCTCGTGGCAGGCGGATTCAGCTGTCTTCGGTGGGGGTGCGTGCCCCACCTTAGTGCCAAAACAGGAGCGGCCGCCCAGCGTTGCTGGACGGCCGCTCGCGTTCTGCTCAGGCGCCGGCGGAGAACCGGACGAAGCGCCTGACCTCGACGCCGTTGTTCTTCAGCAGCTGCCCCACGGTCAGCTTGTCCTCGGAGACGCTCGGCTGCTCGACGAGGCAGACCTCCTTGTAGAAGCCGCCCAGGCGACCCTCGACGATGCGCGGGATGATCTGCTCCGGCTTGCCCTCCTCGCGGGCGGTCAGCTCGGCGATCTTGCGCTCGTTGGCGAGGACGTCCTCGGGCACCTCGTCGCGGGTGACGTAGGACGGGGACATCGCCGCGATCTGCATCGCGATGCCGCGCACGAACGCGTCGTCGCCGCCGTCGTACTCGACCATGACGCCCACCTGCGGCGGCAGGTCCTGCGACCGCTTGTGCAGGTAGACGGTGACCGGGCCGTCGAACGTGGCCGCAGCCGCGAGCTCGAGCTTCTCGCCGATCTTCGCGCTCAGCTCGGCGATCGCCTCGGCGACCGTCTTGCCGGAGGGCAGCGCGACGGCACTGGCCGCCTCGACGCCGTGCGCACCGGCCGCGTCCACGGCGGTGGCGATCTCGTCGGCGAGTGCCATGAACTCCGCGTTCTTGGCCACGAAGTCGGTCTCGGCACCCAGCTGGATGACCGTCTTGCCGGCCGAGGCGACCAGGCCGTTGCTGGCGTCGCGGTCGGAGCGGTTGGCCATCTTCGCCTGTCCGGAGACCCGGAGGATCTCGACGGCGGCGGCGAAGTCGCCGTCCGCCTCGGTGAGGGCCTTCTTGGCGTCCATCATCCCGGCGCCCGTGGCGTCGCGGAGCTTCTTGACGTCCGCAGCAGTGATCGTTGCCATGTTTCTCGCTGGTTCCTTACTTCTTCTTCTTGGCGGTCTTCGCGGGCTTGGCCGCTTCTTCTGCGACGGTCTCCTCGGCGGCAACCTCTTCGGCCACGGCCTCAGCCACGGCCTCAGCCACGACCTCTTCGGCCACGGCCTCAGCCACGACCTCTTCGGCGGCCTCCTCATCCACGGCCTCGGCCACAACCTCTTCGGCCGCCTCCTCGGCGGCAACCTCTTCGGCGACCTCCTCGGCCACGGCCTCGGCCACGATCTCCTCAGCGACCTCCTCGGCCACAGCCTCGGCCACGATCTCCTCAGCGACCGCCTCGGCCACGACCTCGGCCGCAACCTCTTCGGCCACCGCCTCGGCCACAGCCTCTTCGGCGACCGCCTCGGCCGTCGCGCCGGCCAGCAGGTCCCGCTCCCAGTCGGGCATCGGCTCGGCCTCTTCGCCGGACGCGGCGCCTGCGGAACGGGCCAGCAGGCCCTCGGCCACGGCGTCCGCGAGCACCCGGGTGAGCAGCGCGACCGAGCGGATCGCGTCGTCGTTGCCGGGGATCGGGAAGTCGACCTGGTCGGGGTCGCAGTTGGTGTCGAGGATGCCGACGATCGGGATCTTCAGCTTGCGGGCCTCGTCGATCGCGAGGTGCTCCTTGTTGGTGTCGACCACCCACACGGCCTGCGGCAGCCGGTGCATGTCGCGGATGCCGCCCAGGGTCTTGGCGAGCTTGTCCTTCTTGCGCTTCTGCTGCAGCAGTTCCTTCTTGGTCAGCCCGGACGCGGCGACGTCGTCGAAGTTGAGGCCCTCGAGCTCCTTCATCTTCGCGATCCGCTTGCTGATGGTGCCGAAGTTGGTCAGCATGCCACCCAGCCAGCGCTGGTTCACGAACGGCATGCCCACGCGGGTGGCCTGCTCGGCGATGGCCTCCTGGGCCTGCTTCTTGGTGCCGATGAACAGGACCTGGCCGCCCTTGGCCACGGTGTCCTTGACGAAGGTGTACGCAGTGTCGATGTAGGACAGCGACTGCTGCAGGTCGATGATGTAGATGCCGTTGCGCTCGGTGAAGATGAACTTCTTCATCTTCGGGTTCCACCGGCGGGTCTGGTGCCCGAAGTGGACGCCGCTGTCGAGCAGCTGGCGCGTGGTGACGACGGCCATGGCCGTTCCTTTCTGCGCGAGCCCGGGCGTGCCGGAACCCGCTTGGGTTCTCCGGACCGATCTCTTCGGTCCGCCTGATGCAGTCGCCGGTGGCCCACCCATCGCTGGGACCTCGGGTCCGGCCCGCCGTTCGGCGGTGGGACTGCATGCGAAGTCGCCCCGGATCTGCCGGAACGCTGCGCACATTCTACGCAGCGTGCGGGCACCAGCACCAAACCGGCCCCGGGCGTTGTCCACAGCCCCTTCGTCGTCCACAGCCCGGAGGGTGCCGTGACCGCCCGGAGGGAGCGTTGCCGAAGGTGTGGGCATGGCGAGGATGAGGGCGTTGGTCGTGCTGCTGCTGGCGGGTTGCCTGTGGGCGGCCGGGGGCGGAGTGGCGAGGGCCACCGACCGTGCCGTGCTGCCGCTGGCCGGTCCCGTGGTGCGCGGCTTCGACCCGCCCGACCAGCCGTGGCTGTCCGGTCACCGAGGGGTTGACCTGCTCGGGGCCACCGGCTCCGAGGTCGTGGCGGCCATGGCGGGCCGGGTCGTCTTCGCCGGGACGGTGGCCGGGCGCGGGGTGGTGGTGGTCTCGCACGGGGAGTTGCGCACCACCTACCTCCCGGTCCGGCCACTCGTCTCCGTCGGCACGCCGGTGTCCGTGGGGCAGCCGATCGGGCGGCTGGTCGCGGGCCACTCCTGCCCCGGCGGCACCTGCCTGCACTGGGGGCTGAAGCGGGGTGAGACCTACCTCGACCCGCTCAGCCTGCTCGACGAGGCCGAGGTGCGACTGCTGCCGGGCTCCGCGGTCGGGCAGGTGACGGCCCTGGCCGGCTTCCGCTCCGACGCGCTGGACGGTGGGGAGGCGGTGCCCGGGGTGCTCAGCCGGCCGGTGCCCGGCGCGGTCGGTTCGCCGTTCGGCATGCGCCTGCACCCGATCTTCCACGTCTGGCGGCTGCACAACGGCGTCGACCTGCACGCCGGCTGCGGCGACCCGATCCACGCGGCGGCACCGGGCCGGGTGGTGCGGGTGAGCTACGACTCCGCCTCGGGGCACCGGCTGGAGATCGACCACGGCGATGTGGGCGGGCACCGGCTGGTCACGATCTACATGCACGCCACCGGCTACTCGGCGCACGTGGGCCAGCGGGTGTCACGCGGCCAGGTGGTGGGCCGGGTGGGTTCGACGGGCTGGTCCACGGGCTGCCACCTGCACTTCACGGTTGAGGTCGACGGACGCTATGTCGACCCCGAGCGGTTCCTGTCCTGAGTTCGGCTCAGGCCCTCGGGTGGGCCTGCTGGTAGGCGCGGCGCAGCCGGTCGCCGGAGACGTGCGTGTACAGCTGGGTCGTGGCCAGCGAGGAGTGGCCGAGCATCTCCTGCACCGAACGCAGGTCGGCTCCACCCTCCAGCAGGTGCGTGGCCATCGCGTGGCGCAGCCCGTGGGGGCCCAGGTCGGGGGCGTCCGGCACCGCGGCGAGGGCACGGTGCACGATCCGGCGCACCACCCGCGGATCGATCCGCCCGCCCCGGTCGCCGACGAACACCGCCTGCCCGGCCTCCGGACGCGACAGTCGCGACCGCACCTCCAGCCAGGCTGCGAGCGACCTCAGTGCCGGCGCGCCCAGGGGCACGGTGCGCTGCTTGCCGCCCTTGCCGAGCACCCGCAGCAGGCCCCGCTGGGTGTCGAGGTCGCCCGTGTCGAGGCCCACGAGTTCGGAGACCCGGATGCCCGCGGCGTACAGGACCTCGACGATCGCGAGGTCGCGGCGGCGCGCGGCGCGCTCACCGGCGTCCTCGATCTCGTCCACCCGCGCGGCCAGCGCATCCAGCGCCCGCCTCGCCTGGTCCGCCTCCACCGTCGGCGGCAGCCGCCGGTCGACCTTCGGCGAGCGCAGCGCCTGCGCCGGATCGCCCGGCAGCCGTCCGGTCCGGGCGGCCCAGGCGAAGAACGTCCGCACGCCGGCGGCCCGGCGCTGCAACGTGGCCCGGTCCGCGCCGGCGGCGTGCTGGTTGGCCAGCCAGGTGCGCAGGTCCGCCAGGGTCACGTCCGCGGGGTCACCCTCCCCCACCCGGGCCAGGTGCCCGAACAGGTTGAGCAGGTCCCCGGTGTAGGCGCGCACGGTGTGCTGCGACAGCCCGCGCTCCAGCCGCAGGTGGACCGCGAAGGCGTCCACCAGCGCCGCGGCCTGCGGCGAGAGCTCCTCGGCCTCCACGTGGCCAGCGTTCCCGCGCGGCCCGCCCGGCGCAAGCGCACCCGCCGCGCGCCCTAAGATGTCGCACCGGAGAACAGGAGCATTCAGGTATGGGCATCGAGGAGTTGACCAGCGGCGGCAAGCTGCTCCGGATCACGCGGTGGGGAGAGCCGGTGATGCACGCGAGGACGCGTCCGGTGACCGACTTCGACGACGACCTGCGCACCCTGATCCGGGACATGTTCACCACGATGGAGGTCGCGCACGGCGTCGGGCTCGCCGCCACCCAGGTGGGCGTCGACCTGTCGCTGTTCATCTACGACTGCCCCGACGCCGACGACATCAACCGGGTCGGCGTCGTCTGCAACCCCGTGGTCACCCTGCCCGAGGGCAACGCCCGCAACCTGGAATCCGCCGACGAGGGCTGCCTCTCGCTGCCCGGCGCGTTCCAGCCCCTGGCCCGGCCCGACAAGGCCACCTGCACGGGCGTCGACCCGTGGGGACAGCCGGTCACCGTGCACGGCACCGGACTGCTCGCGCGCTGCCTGCAGCACGAGACCGACCACCTCAACGGCACCGTCTTCGGCGACCGGCTCTCGAACCGGCTGCGGCGCAAGCTGTACGCCCAGCACGAGGAACTGGCCCACCTCTACCCCGACGAGTGGCCGGTGGCGCCGCGGAAGACCTCCGCCGACGAGTAGGGATCAGGCGAGCACGTAGCCGGCGATCGCGCTGGCCGCGGCCACGTTGAGCGAGTCGACACCCGCCCGCATGGGGATCCGCACCACGGCGTCCGCCGCGGCCACCCAGGCGGGGCTGAGCCCGTGGCCCTCGGTGCCGAGCAGCACCGCGAGCCGGTCGTCCGGACGCAGCGTGCCTGCGAAGGTCGCCAGGTCCACGGCGTCGTCGCGCAGGGCCAGCGCCGCGACCCGGAACCCCGCCTCGCGCAGCAGCGGTCCGATCGCGACCCCCACGTCCAGCCGCGCCCACGGCAGCGAGAACACGGTGCCCATCGACACCTTGATCGAACGCCGGTACAGCGGGTCGGCGCAGTGGGCGCTGACCAGCATCCCGTCCCAGCCGAGCCCGGCGGCGTTGCGGGCGATCGCGCCCACGTTGGTGTGGTCGACCAGGTCCTGCAGCACCATCACCCGCCGCCCGGCGAGCACGTCCGCGACGCCGTGCCGGGCCACCCGGTACAGCGAGCCGAGGGCGCCGCGGTGCACGTGGAAGCCGGTCACCTGCTCGGCCAGTTCCTCGCTGACCAGGTAGACGGGCACGTCGAGCGGGTCGAGCACGTCGGCGAGGCCGTCCAGCCAGCGTTCGGCGAGCAGGAAGGACCGGGCCGGGAACCCCGCCTCCAGCGCACGGCGGATCACGGTGCTGCCCTCGGCGATGAAGATGCCCTGCTCGGTCTCCAGCAGCCGCCGCAGGCTCGCCTCGCGGAGCCCGACGTAGTCCGCCAGCCGCGGGTCGTCGGCGGTCTCGATGGGGATCACGGTGGCCACGGCGCGATTCTAGGGACCCTAGGATGAGCCGCGATGTCCTGGCTCTCCCGTCTCCCGATCGACAGGTTCCTGCTCGCCATCATCACGGCGGCGGTACTGGCGTCGATCTTCCCCGCCACCGGGGTGTGGGTGGACGTCATCGACGTGGCCACGACCATCGCGATCGGGCTGCTGTTCTTCCTCTACGGCGCCCGGCTCAGCCCCTCGGAGACCCTCGCCGGCCTGAAGCACTGGCGGCTGCACGCGACGATCCTGTCGTTCACCTACGTGCTGTTCCCGCTG
>JAGQUI010000150.1 GCA_020438595.1 Propionibacteriaceae bacterium
TAGTGGGCCTATCGCCGAGGATGACAACGCAGCGAGCGGGCGTGCCGGGTGCACCGAAGCACGATCAGGGCTGAGAGATACGCCCCAGTTCCGAAAAGGCCCGCGCGCGCCTAGACTGGCCCTGTCCGGAACGGACGGCTCGAGCAGGGAGGCAGCCATGGCGCTCTCGGAAGAGGAGCAGCGGCTCCTCGACCAGATGGAAGCTGCGCTGGCGGCTGAGGATCCCAAGCTCGCCAACACCCTGCGCGGAACCTCACACCACTGGCAGCGCCGGCGCGCCGTTTACGCCGGGCTCGGCTTCCTCGTCGGCCTCGGCTGCCTGGTCGGCGGCATGCAGGTGCATCCCGCCCTGAGCGTCGTCGGGTTCGTGATCATGCTCGCCGCCGCGGTGCTGGGCGTGATCGCCTGGCAGCAGGCGGGAATGGCGGGCGACTCCGCCGGTGGCGGTGGCCGCTCGGGTGGGCCCTCGGAGACCATGGGGCACACCGAGGACCGCTGGCACCGCGGCCAGGACGACAGCAGCCTGTAGGTCGTTCGGCCCCCGGGGTCAGGACGGACGCCGCAGCCGCAGCGAACGCGGCCACCACGCGCGGGCGGTGGGCCTGCCCCACCGCCTTTCGATTGCCTCCGTGACCTGCTCCACCTCGGGCGCGAGGTCGCGCGCCTCCAGGTCATCACGGTCGTACCGCGCCCGCTCCACGGTCCGGGCCAGACCGCGGAGCGCCTCGCGTCCGGCCGGATCGAGCTCCGGGCCGAAAGTCGCGGCCACCTGACGGCTCGTCCCGCCGGGCCAGTCCCGGCCGTGGTCCACGGCAACCGCCTGCACCTCGGCCCAGGCGCGTTCGGCCGCCTTTCGCGGATCCGGCGTGCCGGCCAGGCGGAACCGGCGCAGCCCGGCCCGGGTCGCCCGGGGGCCGAAGGCGCCGACGACGAGCAGGGTGCCCGCCGAGGCCAGCCACGGCAGCGGATCGGTGGGGCCGCCGCCCCCCGTCTGGGCGTCCGGCGCAGCGGTCGGCGTCGCGGAACCGGACGGCACGGTGGGTTCGGCGCTGGCCGTCGCGGAACGGCTCGGCGCGGCGCTCGCGGTCCGGTTCGGGTTGTTCACGCCTCCGGACGGCGTCGGGTCCACCGGCACCCAGCCGACGCCCTCGAAGTAGAGCTCGGTCCACGCGTGCATGTTGCGCGGGGTCACCTGCCACTCCTCGCCCACCTTCTTGCCGGGCAGGAACCCCACCACGACCCGGGAGGGGATCCCCACGATCCGGGCCAGCACCGCCATCGAGCCGGCGAACTGCTCGCAGTACCCGATCCGGCTGCCCAGCAGGAAGTCGTCGAGCGTGCTGAGGGTGGTGCCGGGTGTGACGGCCGTGCTGTAGCTGAACCGGTCCGAGTGCAGGAAGTCCAGCAGCGCCTTCGCCTTCGCCCCGTCGGTGACCTGGCCGCGGGTGACCTGCCGGGCCAGGTTGCGGACGTCGTCGGAGACGGCGGGCGGCAGGTCCAGCGTGATGTCGTCGTCCTGCGGGTCACCGGCGTTGAGCAGGGCGGGGAGCAGGTCGTCGACCTCCGGCAGCCGTGCCGAGGTCGTCGTGTAGGACAGGTTGCGCGTCGCGGACGTCCGCCCGACCCCGACGGCCACGATCGCGAGGGTCTTCGGGTCGTAGCGCCAGCTCGTCGTCGGCACGTCCGCCGTAACCGGGAACCAGGGGATCGGCAGGTACTCGCCGGCGAGGTTGCCGATCTCGATCGACGTGGTCACGACCCCGGTCGCTGCCAGCGGGGGGTCCGCCTGGATCTGCAGGGGAACCAGGTCGGTGGCGGTGAGGTGGAAGCCGCGGGCGTCGAACATCGGCAGCGCGGCGAGCCGCAGGTACTCCCCGCTGCCGTCGTCGGTGCGATAGGTGATCACCACCTGCGAGCTGTTCGAGTTCACGTTCCGGATCAGGTCGACGCTCGGGTCGCCGAGCTGGACGGCGCCGGAGCCACCCGGTTCGGAGCCCTGCCCCGAGCGCTCCGGGATGGGCAGGGAGACCAGGATCGCTCCGGTGAGCGCGGTCACGGTGGCCAGGATCGCCGTGACCGCCACCCCCCGCCGCAAACCCTGCGCGGCCGGTGCGTCCGATTCGCCGTCGGCTGCCGAGGTGGCGGTGGCCGTGGCCAGGACGAGCGCGAAGCCGGCCGCGGTGAAGCAGAACAGGAACGGGCTGGTCTCGCTGTAGAGCGCCAGCGACGGCACGAGGTAGGGCAGGACGAGAACCGGGAACGTCCAGGCGGGTGAGGCGAGCCCGATCGTCAGGGTCTCGGTGAGCAGGTACACCACCCAGACGATGAGGGCGCTGAACACGGCGAAGCCCACCTGGTAGGGCATCGGCGCGAACGCGACCTGGACGAAGCTGTAGGTCTTCTCGAGGAGCACGAACGGCCGGCCGGTCTCCGGGATGATCGTGGGCAACAGGGCGACCGGGGCCAGTTGCAGGATGCGGATCAGCGCCTCGGCCAGTCGCACCCGGCGCAGCGCGGCGCCGATCGCCGCGCTCGCCAGCATCAGCAGCAGCGCGAGCACCAGGTAGGAGCGATCCTCGGTGAGCGGGACGAGCGGGACGCCGGCCAGCAGCGCCGCCACGACGGACGCGAGGCTGCGCCGGTCCGCGGCGGTCACCGGGACTCCTGCCCGAACTCGCGCCAGGCCGTCGCCACCGGCGTGCCGGGACCGGCGACCACGCAGCGCCAGCCCGCCTCGACGATCGTGGCCGCCTGGGACGCGTCCAGCTCCGGCGAGCTGGCCAGCAGCAGCGCCCAGCAGGCGCGGCCGTGCCGGCTGGCCTCGGCCAGCGCGGCGGCGTCGGCGGTGTCGACCCGGCTGAGGATCGCGACCTGGAGCTGGCCCTCGGCCCCCCTGGCGCACGCGGACAGGGCCTCGCGCAGGGTGTGCGCCCGGTCCGGGGTGAGCTCGGCGAGGTGGTCGAGCACCATCGCCTCCCTGCCGGTGCCGACCCGGTGCGGGCTGAGCACCCGGGCGTCGGCCGTGACGATGCTGAGGTCGAAGCCGTCCCCGAGCAGGTGCAGCGCGATCGACGCCGCGGCGGAGACCGCCCACTCGAGGCGGTCGTCGTGCACCCGGGTGGAGTACCCGCGGGCCCGGTTGTCGATCACGATGGTGGCGCTCGGGTCCCAGGCGCGCTCCTCGCGCCGCACCATCAGCTGGCCGGCGTGGGCGGTCGACCGCCAGTGGATCCGGCGCACGTCGTCACCCTGGTGGTACTCGCGGATCAGCACGTCGTCGGTGCTGCCGAGGCCGGTGCGCAGCAACGTGGTGTCGGTCGCGAGGCCGACGCCGGAGGCGTCCCGCAGGTTCGCCAGGGGCTCCACCACGGGGGTGACCAGCAGTTCGGACTGGCCCGGGACGGTGGACGTCGCGCGGGCGAGGCCGAGGCCGTCGGCGACGCTGCGGTCGAGCGGGCCGATCCGGTGCCGACCCCGCCAGGCCGGCCGGAGTTCGTAGCCGATCGCCTGGCTCCACAGGCCGAGTCCGGCGGCGAACCCGAACCAGCGGGCCTCGCCCAGTCCGGACGGCAGCCGGTCCCGGACCCGGGCGACGCCGCCGAGGCTGATCCCGCCCGGGTCCAGCTCGAGTTGCACCCGAACGGTCTCCCCGACGCTCACCCGCGCCGGGTCGACCTGACGGGTGACGCTCAGCCGGCCGGAGCCGGGGGCGAGCAGCAGCCGGCTCACCAGCGGCAGCAGGACGAGGAAGAGCCCGGGCCACCACAGGTCGCGCTGGCCGATCACGAGCGCGACCGCGCACCACGCGATCCCGCCGCCCAGGACGGTCCAGCCGCGGGCGGTGAGGTTCATCTCAGTGGCGTCCCGTGGGCACGGGCACGGCCCTCACCGCGGTGTGCACGAGATCGACGGCGCTCTGCCCGGCGAGTTGCGCCTGGGTGTTCAGCAGGACGCGGTGGGCGAGGGCGGGTGCGGCGAGGTCGGCGATGTCGTCGGGGATCACGTACGTCCGGCCGTCCATCGCGGCCCGTGCGCGGGCCGCCCGGAGCAGCTGCAGGCCCGCGCGCGGTGAGGCGCCGAGCCGGGCCTGGGGGAGGGTCCGGGTCTGGTTGAGGATCGCGACCAGGTACTCCTTCACCGCCGGGTGCACGAACACCTTCCGGACGGACTCGATCGCGGCCATCACCGCCGCCGCGTCGGTGACCGGGCGCAGCGGCTCCAGGGGATCGGCGTCGCCGTGGTGGTCGAGCATCGCGATCTCGGCCTCCGCGTGCGGGTAGCCCATCGAGATCCGCAGCAGGAACCGGTCGCGCTGCGCCTCGGGCAACGGGTAGGTGCCCTCCATCTCGATCGGGTTCTGGGTGGCCAGGACCAGGAACGGCCGGGGCAGTGCGTGCGAGGTGCCGTCCACGCTGACCCGGCGTTCCTCCATCGCCTCTAGCAGGGCGGACTGGGTCTTCGGCGAGGCGCGGTTGATCTCGTCCCCGATGACCAGGTTGGCGAAGATGCCGCCGGGCTTGAACTCGAACCTCCCCGAACCCTGGTTGTACACGGAGACCCCGGTGATGTCGCTCGGCAGCAGGTCCGGGGTGAACTGGATCCGGCGCACCGTGCAGTCGATCGCGCGGGCGAGCGACTTGGCGAGCATGGTCTTGCCGACGCCCGGAACGTCCTCGATCAGCAGGTGGCCCTCGGCGAGCAGTGCGGTGATGGCGAGGTCGACCGCCTCGGGCTTGCCCTCGATCACCTGGCCGACCGCGCTCCGCACGGCCTGCGCCAACGTGAGTACCTCGGCGATCTCACGCTCCCGACTGGCGTCCACGCTGTCTCCCTCCCGCGGGCCCACCTTATGCGGCCCGGCGAATCCCCGGTACGGACCCCGGATCGACCGGGGGAGCGAATTGGAGGCAAAAGGGGTGTTCAGTGGTGGAAAGTGGAGTATGGTGGCGCTAAGTGGAGGAGAGCGAAGGGGGGCGGACCCATGTTCCTGGGCACCTACACCCCGAAGCTCGACGACAAAGGCCGGTTCTTCCTGCCCGCGAAATTCCGCGAGCAGCTGGCCGGTGGACTCGTGATCACCCGCGCCCAGGACCGCTGCCTGGCGGTCTGGCCGACCGAGGCCTTCATGGCCGAGGTGGCGAACAGCGCGAACGGTCCCTCCACGGTCCGCGGGGTGCGGGACTACCAGCGCATGGTGGCCTCGGGCGCCTCGGACGAACTGCCGGACAGCCAGGGCCGGGTCACCGTCCCGGCACCGCTGCGGGCCTACGCGGGCCTGGCCAAGGAGATCGTCGTGATCGGGGCGTTCAACCGCCTCGAGGTGTGGGACGCGGCGACCTGGGCGGAGTACTCGGCAGCGCAGGAGGAGGCCTTCGCGGCCTTGGACGACGGAACAACGGTCGTGGGCTGACCACGACCCGCACCGGCTCGTGCGGTGCGGCTCCCGTCCGCGATGCCGGTCCCTGGCGCACCTTCCCCGGTGCCAGGCACCGAGCAGCGCGGACGGGAACCCCAACGCACGAGCCGCACTGGTTGGACGAGCGCAGACGAGGGTCGGGCATGGTTTCTGCGGAGGGGCACCTGCGGGCCACCCACGTGCCGGTGCTCGCCACGCGGATCGTCGAGCTCCTCGCGCCGGCGCTCGAGGCGCCGGACTCCACCTACGTCGACGGCACCCTCGGCCTCGGCGGCCACGCCGCCCTGGTCCTGGACGCCTGCCCGCAGGCCCGGCTGGTCGGGATCGACCGCGACCCCGCGGCACTCGCGATCGCCGGCGAGCGACTGGCCCGCTTCGGCGACCGGGTCCGGCTCTTCCGGGCCGTCTACCACGAGCTCCCCGAGGTGCTCGCCGAGGCAGGCCTGGACCGGGTCCAGGCCATCTGCCTCGACCTCGGCCTGTCCTCGCTGCAGATCGATCGCACCGAGCGCGGCTTCGCCTACGCGGTCGACGCGCCCCTGGACATGCGGATGGACCCCGACTCGGAACTCACCGCCGCCACCATCGTGAACACCTGGTCCGGTACCGACCTGGCCCGGATCCTGCGCAGCTACGGCGAGGAGCGCAGCGCCCGCCGGATCGCCGCGGCGATCGTCGCCGCGCGCGCGGTCGAGCCGTTCACGACCTCGGCCCGGCTGGTCCAGGTGATCGCCGACGCGATCCCCGCCGCGCAGCGCAACACCGGCGGCCATCCGGCGAAGCGCACCTTCCAGGCGCTGCGGATCGTGGTGAACGGCGAACTGGACTCGCTCGCCGCCGTGCTCCCGGCCGCCCTCGACGCGCTGGCGCCGGGCGGTCGGCTGGCCGTGCTCGCCTACCACTCGGGCGAGGACCGGCTGGTCAAGCGCACGTTCGCCGACGCGTCCCACGACCACGTCCCGGCCGGCGTCCCCGACGTCCCGGCCGGGTACCGCGCGAAGTTCACCCTGCTCACCCGTGGCGCCGAACGACCCGATGCCGCGGAGGTCACCCAGAACCCCAGGGCCGCGTCGGCGCGACTGCGCGGCATCACCCGAAACCAGGAGGACCCCCGATGACGGCCCTGCCGGCACCCCGACCGGAACGCCGGTCCGCTCCGGACCCGACCAGCACCCGGCCCCGCCTGCAGCCGGTGCCGCAGCCCCGTCGGCGGATGGCGACGATCCCGTTCGTGATGGTCGTCGCCCTGGTGCTGGCCGCCGGCATGGTCGGCCTGCTGCTGCTCACCACTGCGCTGCAGAACCAGACG
>JAGQUI010000151.1 GCA_020438595.1 Propionibacteriaceae bacterium
ACGCCACTGACAATCGGTCAGGTGGTGGCGTCGCTGTGGATATCTCCACGCGCGCCGGGCAACTGTCCACAGGCTAGCCGAACAGATGTTCGATATGCGCGCGACACGCGAAGGGAGCGTGACGCGAAAAGGAACAGTCCCCGATTCGCGTCGCGACGGGGAACGGGGACGGTTCCTTCTCGCGCCGGGCGGCCGGCGCTCAGCGGTCGGCGGGCGGCAGCTCCAGCGCCGCCCAGGCGGCCAACCAGACCTGCTTGCACGGGGTTCCGCCGGCCAGCGCCTCGCTCACCGTGCGATGGCCAAGGCCCTCGAGCACGACCGTGTCGGACCACATCAGGGAGTACGCGTCGCCGAGGTGGGACGCCAGCCTCGCCCGCAGGTCCGCCTCACGCATCCGGGTCAGGCCGCGGCGACGTGCGGGCCACGCACCGGCAGCGGGGTGACGCCGGCGTGGTCGTCGATCTTGTCCGAGACCTGCCGCAACACGTTCGACAGCGGCACGTCGAGGGCGCCGCAGATCGCGTTCAGCAACTCGGAGGACGCCTCCTTCTGGCCGCGCTCGATCTCCGAGAGGTAGCCGAGGCTGACCCGGGCCCGGCCCGACACCTCGCGCAGGGTCAGGCTCGAGGACGTGCGCAGCTCTCGCAGCGACTCGCCGAGCAACTCCCGCATCAGCACCGGGCGCTCACGCACTTCCTGGATCATGGCCTCGACTCTACCTGTCCCGCCGGGTTCGTCTCCGACGGTGGTACAACGCCACGCGGACGCGTCCTTGTTCCCTCGAGTTCTGGTCGAGGTCGCCGGGGGTTCCGACAGGCCCGACCAGCCGATCCGGGGACGTCCGGCCAGTCGACCCCCGGAGGCTCATCCGGCGGCGTCGAGCGCATCGCCCAGCAGCCCCAGCGCCGCGGCGACGGTGGCCTCCCGGACGGTCGCCCGGTCGCCGGCGAAGTCGTGCCGGACTGTGCGCACCGAGCCGTCCGGGCCGGCCAGGCCCAGCCACACCTCGCCCGGCTCGTGGCCGTCCTGCGGATCGGGGCCGGCGACCCCGGTGGCGGCCACCGCCCAGTCCGCCCCGGTCGCGTCCCGGACCCCGGTGGCCAGCGCCCCGGCCGTCCGCGCCGCGACCGGGCCGTGCGCGTCCAGCACGTCCACCGGCACCCCGGCGAGCGTCGCCTTCAGCGGGGTCGCGTACGCCACCACCCCACCGAGGTAGACGGCGGAGGCACCCGGGACGGAGGTGAGCGCCGCACCGATCAGGCCGCCGGTGAGGGATTCGGCCGTGGCGAGGCTCTGTCCGCGCGCGGTCAGCCTCGCGATGATCGGGGCCGCGTCCGGCTCAGGACTGGTCACCCTTGCCCTTGGCGGTCGCCTCGGCCTTAAGCCTGAGCGCGTCGCGGACGTACATCACCCCGGTGACCAGGGTCAGCACGAACGCCGCGCCCATCACGAGCCACGCGAGCCAGAACCAGAACGGCAGCAGTTCCTGCACCTTCGGCATCGGATACGGCAGGAACATGATCAGCGCGATCGACTGCAGGACGGTCTTCAGCTTTCCACCGGCGGCGGCCGCCATCACCTCGTACTTCAGCATCGCCGCGCGCATCCACGTGATGCCCCACTCGCGAACCAGGATGATGATCGTGATCCACCACGGCAGCTCGCCGAGGATGCTCAGCGAGATGAACGCCGCACCGGTGAGGGCCTTGTCGGCGATCGGGTCCCAGATCTTGCCGAAGTCGCTGACCAGGTTGTACCGCCGGGCGATCTTGCCGTCGAACAGGTCGGTCAGGATCGCCACGCCGAACGCGACCGTCGCGGCCAGGCGCCAGGCGAACTCCTCTGGGTGCCAGAACAACAGCACCAGGAACACCGGCACGAGGATCAGTCGCAGCACCGTCAGCGCATTCGGCAGCCACGCAGGCACGCCCACGTCGGCGGATTGCGCATGCTGCGTCATCACCCCTCCAGCTCCACGACCAGGTCCACGCCGTCCGTCGCCGTGACCCTGCCCCAGGCGAGCGCGCCCGTGACCAGATCGTTATCTGCTCCTCCGAGCGTAGTACCACCATCGGTCTCCGGACCCTGGTGTACGGATCTTCCTGATCCGGTTCCGTCCGGAGCGACCGCCTCGACCAGCACCTGCGTGCGCTCGCCCACGCGTTCGGACGCGCGTTCGGCGGACACCTCGTCGACCAGCGTCGCCAGCCGGTCCACCCGCTCGTCGATCACGGACGGCTCCAGCTTGCCGTCCAGCGTGGCGCCCTCGGTGCCCTCCTCGTCGGAGTAGCCGAACACCCCCACGGCGTCGAGCCGGGCGGCGGCGAGGAAGTCCGCGAGGACGTCCACGTCGGCCCCGGTCTCGCCCGGGAAGCCCGTGATCACGTTGCTGCGGATGCCCGCGTCGGGACGGGCGGCGCGGATGCGCCCGATCAGGCCGAGGAACGAGTCGGCGTCGCCGAACCGGCGCATCCGGCGCAGCACGGTCGCGGACGCGTGCTGGAACGGCAGGTCGAAGTAGGGCACCACCCGGTCCAGGCCGAGCATCGCGTCGATCAGCGACGGGCGCACCTCGGCCGGCTGCAGGTAGGAGACCCGGATCCAGTCCAGCCCGTCGACGCCGTCCAGCCCCGCCAGCAGGTGCTCGAGGTTCGTGCCGATGTCCTTGCCGTAGGCGCTGGAGTTCTCGCTGACCAGCACCACCTCGCGGACGCCGCGCTCGACCAGCCAGCGGGCCTCGCCGACCACCTCGTCGACCGGACGCGACAGGTAGGAGCCGCGGAAGGACGGGATCGCGCAGAACGCGCAGCGGCGGTCGCACCCGGAGGCGATCTTCAGCGGAGCGGACGCCCCGGAGGCCAGCCGGTGCCGCGGGATCCAGGCGTGGCCGGGGATGGCGTGGCCGGGCACGGAGAGCTTCGCGGCGCGGGCCGGGCGGGCCACCGGGGTGACGGGCAACAGGCCACGGCGGTCGCGCGGCACGTGGGCCTCCACGTGGCCACCGGCGAGGATCCACTCCAGCTTCGCGGCGATCTCGGGGTAGGCGTCGAAGCCGAGCACGGCGTCGGCCTCCGGGAGCGACTCGGCAAGCTCGTGTCCGTACCGTTCGGCCAGGCAGCCGACCGCGACCACCGCCTTCGTCCGGCCCCCGTTCGCCTTGTGGTCGGCGGCGTCGAGCAGGGTGTCGATGGAGTCCTTCTTCGCGGCGTCGATGAAGCCGCAGGTGTTGACCACGATCGCCTCGGCGGCTTCCGGGTCGTCGACCAGGGCGAAGCCGCCTGCGGCGAGGCGTCCGGCGAGTTCCTCGGAGTCGACCTCGTTGCGGGCGCAACCGAGGCTGATCAGGTGCACCGGTGTCGGACTCACCCGCGCCACGCTACCTCAGCCCTCCCGTTGCGCCGAACGCCTCCGTTTCCGTCGAGCGCCTCCGCACGGGCAGAGGCGTTCGACCGGAACGGAGGCGTTCGATGGATCAGCCGGCCCGCAGGGCCGCCAGCACCTCGTCGAGGTCGTCGGGCTTGACCAGCACCTCGCGGGGCTTGGAGCCCTCGGACGGGCCGACCACTCCCCTGGTCTCGAGGATGTCCATCAGGCGTCCGGCCTTCGCGAAGCCGACCCGCAGCTTGCGCTGCAACATCGAGGTGGAGCCGAGCTGCAGGTTCACCACCAGCTGCGCGGCCTCCAGCACGAGGTCGAGGTCGTCCCCGATGTCCTCGGCGACGGCCTTGCCCGAGTCGGCGGGCGCGGCCACGTCCTCGCGGTACTGCGGGCCGAGCTGGTCGCTGACCTGCTTCACCACGGCCCGGATCTCGGCCTCGGTCACCCAGGCGCCCTGCACGCGCAGCGGCTTGGACTGGCCCATCGGCAGGAACAGCCCGTCGCCCTGGCCGACCAGCTTCTCCGCACCGGGGGTGTCGAGGATGACCCGGGAGTCGGTCATCGAGCTGGTCGCGAAGGCGAGCCGGGACGGCACGTTGGCCTTGATCAGGCCGGTCACGACGTCGGTGGACGGACGCTGGGTGGCCAGCACCAGGTGGATCCCGGCGGCCCGGGCCAGCTGCGTGATCCGGACGATCGAGTCCTCCACGTCGCGCGGCGCGACCATCATCAGGTCGGCCAGCTCGTCCACGATCACCAGCAGGTACGGGTACGGCGCCAGCTCGCGCTCCGAGCCGGGCGGCAGCTTCACCTGGCCCGCGCGGACGGCCTTGTTGAAGTCGTCGACGTGCCGGAACCCGAACGCGGCCAGGTCGTCGTAGCGGGCGTCCATCTCGCGGACCACCCACTGCAGCGCCTCCGCCGCCTTCTTCGGACTGGTGATGATCGGCGTGACCAGGTGCGGGATGCCCTCGTAGTGGGTGAGTTCCACCCGCTTCGGGTCGACCAGCAGCAGGCGCACCTCGTCCGGCGTGGCCCGCATCAGGATCGAGGTGATCATCGAGTTCACGAAGCTGGACTTGCCCGATCCGGTGGCCCCGGCGACCAGCAGGTGCGGCATCTTGGCCATGTTCGCGACGACGTAGCCGCCCTCGACGTCCTTGCCGAGCCCGGCGGTCATCGGGTGGTGGTCGCTGCGGGCCCGCGGGGAGCGCAGCACGTCGCCGAGGGAGACGATCTCCTTGTCGGCGTTGGGGATCTCGATACCGATCGCGGACTTGCCGGGGATCGGGGACAGGATCCGGACGTCCGCGGACGCGACGGCGTAGGCGATGTTCTTGCCGAGGGCCGTGACCTTCTCCACCTTCACCGCGTTGCCGAGTTCGACCTCGTAGCGGGTGACGGTCGGGCCACGGGTGTAGCCGGTCACCGTGGCGTCGATCTCGAACTGCTTCAGCACCCCGGTGAGGCTCTGCACGACCGAATCGCTGGCCTGGCTACGCGCCCGCGGCACCGTGCCGGCCTTCAGGATGCCGGGATCGGGCAGCGTATAGACGATGTCGCCCGTGATCGGCGGCTGTTCCGCACGCAGCGGCCCGGGCGAGATCACCGGCGCCTCCAGCGGCGGCTGGACCGGCTTGGCGGGCTTCGCGGGCTGCGGCTCGACCAGCCCGACGGTCAGTTCGTCGTCCGGGTCCGGCTCGTCCACCAGGGGCGTGTCGTAGGCACGGTGCTCCGCGCCATACTCGATCTCGGGCTTCTCCGGACGCCGGAACCGCTCGCGCAGCGCGCTCATCCGCAGCTTCAGTTCGCTCATCGGGATGCCGGCGATGACCAGCACGCCGAAGCCGGTGAGCGCCACCAGCACCGGGACGGCCAGCCAGACGGTGAGCAGGTCGACGGTGAGTGAGGACGAGATGAAGCCGAGGAAGCCGCCGGCCTCACGGACCAGTTCGGGGTGGTTGCCCCGGGGCAGGCCCCGGTTGATATGGACCAGGCCGAGCACGCCGAACAGGGCGGCGAGCCAGCCCACGGCCTGCCGTCCGGCGGAGCCGTGTCGCTCCGGGTGCCGCAGGGTGCGCCAGGCCAGGCCGAAGCAGAGCAGCGGGACGACGTAGGCGAACGACCCGAACAGCGTGGTCACGCCGAGCTGGAGCCAGTTCCCGGCGGCACCGGGCAGGCCGATCCAGAACTCGCCGGCGACCAGCAGCCCGAGCAGCACGAGGAAGAGTCCGGTGCGGTCGTGCCGCGCCTCCGGCTCGAGGTCCTTGACCGCGGGAGGGATCGCCCGTGCCGTGGACCCGACCGCGGTGGCCAGGCCGCGCCAGACGGCTGCGATGCCGCGTCCGACTCCGGACAGCATGCGGCTCAGCCCCGAGGGCTGCGGCTGCTTGCGGGCCGAGCTGCGGGACGTACGTTTCTTGCTTCCTGTGCTCCGGGAGGCGCTGCTACTGCGCGCGGACGCGCTGCTGCGGCTCCGCGAAGGGGAAGACGCGCGGGTCGCCATGAATCGAAGGGTAGGCGATCCCTGTGACATTGCCGAGCCCCCACGCCGGTGCGCCGCCACTGGGCCCGACCCCGCCCGCTTTGCTACCCGTAGTTGAGGAAGCTACCCGAGTACGGGTAGCGACCCGGATTAGCTGTAGCGAAGCCGGGGGTCAGGACGTGAAGTGCTGCCAGCCGCCGGCCGGGCCGTCCCATTCGGCGCCGTCGACGAGCACCTGCGGCTCACCGGCGAGCACCCGTCCGATCACGTGCCAGCCCTCGGGCACCCGGTCGGCGTCGAACGCCCCGACGAGGGCGTGGTCGTCGCCGCCGGTCAGCTGGAAGACCAGCGGGTCTCCCCCGCCGACCGCCGCCGCCACGGCCTGCTGCGGCTCGGAGACCTCGAGGGTGGAGGTGTCCACGTCGAGGGTCACGCCGGACGCGCGGGCGACGTGGCCCAGGTCGGCGAGCAGGCCGTCGGAGACGTCGATCAGGGCGGACGCGCCGGCCTCCGCCGCCACCCGGCCCTGTCCGTAGGGCGGCTCGGGCACCCGGTGCGCCACCACCACGGAGCGCGGCGAGCGGAACCCGCGGCCCAGCACCGCCACTCCCGCCGCGGCCCAGCCCAGCCGTCCGGCCATCGCGAGCACCTGGCCCGGACGTGCCCCGTACCGGGTCAGCGGCGGCAGTCCGCCCAGGTCGGCCAGCACGGTCGCGGTGACCACGATCTGCCCGGCGGACGTGGTGTCGCCCCCGACCAGCTGGACGCCGGCGAGCTCGCACTCGGCCCGGACGCCGGCCGCGAACCCGGACGCCCACTCCACCGGAGTGGACGCGGG
>JAGQUI010000152.1 GCA_020438595.1 Propionibacteriaceae bacterium
CACCGACGTGATGGCCTGCCACCTCGCCGGCGTCGACACGGCCGTCGCGTCCTGCGGCACCGCGTTCGGCGACGACCATGCCCGGCTGCTGCAGCGACTGCTCGGCACCGGCGACGTCACCGGCGGAGAGGTGATCTTCACCTTCGACGGCGACGCGGCCGGCCAGGCCGCCGCGCTGAAGGTGTTCAAGGGCGACCAGAACTTCCTCGCCCAGACCTACGTCGCAGTGGAGCCGTCCGGCCTCGACCCGTGCGACCTGCGCATCCAGCACGGGGAGGCCGCGCTGCGCGAGCTGGTCGGACGCCGGGTGCCGCTGTACCGGTTCGTGATGCGCAACGTGCTCTCCGGCTACGACCTCGACCGGGTGGACGGCCGGCTGGCCGCCCTGCGCGCCGCGGCGCCGCTGGTCAGCAGCATCAGGGACGCCTCGCTCGTGTCGGGCTACCTGCGGGAGCTCGCGCAGCTGCTCGGCATGGACCCCGAGGAGGTGCGCCGCGAGGTGAAGGTGACCGTGCAGCGGCAGGCCCGGGCGCCGCAGCGGCGTCCCGAACCCCAGGACGACGCGCTTCCCGGCATCCCCGAGCCGAAGCCCGGTCTGCCCGTGCCCGACCCGCGCGACCGCAGGCTCGAGGCCGAGCGCGGCACGCTGCGCCTGATCGTCCGCGCGCCGGAGACGTTCGACCCGGCCTGGAACGGGCTCGGCGTGGATGACTTCACCCACCCCGCGTACCGGGCGCTGTTCGGCTCGGTGCTCGCGGCCGGTGACGGCCCCGGTTCGTGGACGCAGCGCATTCTGGACGCCAACCCCGACCCGGTGCTGGAGCAGCTCGTGGTCGCCCTCGCCGTGGAGCCCGTCCTGCGCGACCCGACCGAGGGCTACGCGCGGGAGTACTCCGCCCAGTTGCGGGTGCAGAGCCTGTCGCGCAGCATCGCGGACCTGAAGTCGAAGCTCCAGCGCACCAACCCGCTGGACGACCAGCCCGTGTACAACAAGATGTTCGCGAGCCTGGTGAACCTCGAGAAGGAGCGCAGGGAGCTGCTCGCCCTGGCCACCGGCCCGGCGGTGTGAGCGGAACTCCACCTACCAGCAGGCAGCCGGACTCCTCGCGGCATGGCACGAGCTGGCAGCGGCATGGCTGATGTGGCCGCCTGAGGTAGCTTGTGAGCGGCCGAGTGGGTGGCCGATCCGGTCGGCTGAGAGCCGGCCCGCAGGGTGTGAGCCCGTCCCCAGAAATCGGGTGTTGCCCGGATGTTGCAGCACAGCCGCGACTTCGTACGGTCAAACTCGGGCCGGCGCCCGCAGAGTGGGGCCATGCGACAAGCCGAACCCATCCCACTGCTGAGCGCCGACGAGGAACGGGCGCTGGCCCGCGCCGTCGAGGCCGGAGTGCTCGCGCAGCGCCTGCTCGAGACCGGCGAACGACCCGTCCCGGCGACGGACGCCGAACTCGCCGAGCTCGCCGCCGCGGGCGAGCGCGCCCGGCACCGCTTCCTGCTCGCCAACCGGCGCCTGGTCTGGAAGCTCGCCGGCCTGGAGGCCCGGCGCTGCGGCCTGGCCGTCGACGAGCTCTCCCAGGAGGGCTTCGTCGCCCTCGCGGACGCGCTGCAGCGCTACGACCCCGACCGTGGCCGGTTCTCCACCTACGCGACGGTCCGGGTCCGGCAGCACCTCTTCGAGGTCTCCTCGGCCCGGTTCGGCGAGCTCGCGCTGCCGCCGAGTCGTGCGCTGCAGCTGCGCCGGGCCCGCGGACTGGAGGCCACGCTCGCCCGCGAGCGCGGCGGCAGCATCGGTCCGGCGGAACTCGCCGCGGAACTGGGCCAGCCGGTGGAGCACACGAACCGGCTGCTCGGCTACCGGCCGCCGGTCCGCCTCGATCCGCTGATCGATGGCGCCACCATCGCCGAGACCGAGCCCCGCGATCCGGACGCCGCGATCTGGTCCGCCCAGTTCCGCCGGCTGTTCGCCCACCTGGACGCCGACCAGGCCCGGGTCGTCGCGCTGCGCTACGGCTTCGTCACCGGCGAGCCGGTGGAGCGGACCGCGGTCGCCGACCGGCTCGGGGTGAGCCCGAGCACCGTCCGGCGCCTCGAATTGCGCGCGCTGAAGCTGCTGCGTCCCCTGGCCGCGGCCCTGCACCCCGGACGGGAGGAGCAGCTGGCGGGGTGAAACGGCGGGTTCAGGACGTGAGCGGGTCGAGCTTGCGCATCACCGCGTAGGGTTCGGCCTCGAGCCGGCGTCCGGCCCAGCGGAGCATCGCCCGGGTGAGCAGGGCGGTTCCGGCCAGGGCGATCACCCCGGTGAGCGGGCCGCCGAGGAAGCCGGCGAGCACCCACCACAGCGCGCCGCCGACCCCGGCCAGCGTGAAGAACCCCATGAACCAGCCGAACACCTTCAGGAACGAGCCGCGGCGCTGCCCGATCCGGGACTGGTCGCTCGGGTTGAGCACGCTGGACAGCGAGCCCACGCCCAGCCCGAGCGCCACCACGCAGGTGCCGGCGAGGATCGCCGCGATGAGATCGGGGCCGCTCGCGCCCATCACGATCGTCTCGACGAGGCTGAAGGCCAGCACGAGCGGCTCCAGGTACAGCAGTGGCGCGAGGGCCTTGCCGACCAGCACCCGGCCCAGCGGGGCGCCGCCGAGCAGGAGATACGTGAACCCCGGCCCGTCGTAGCCGAACAGGTTGAAGCTGCCCGCGACGACGGACATCGCGGCGAACGCGGCGGTCTGGGCGGCCAGGCCGTACTCGGCGAAGCTGGCGTGGGCGACGACGACGCCCATCACCGGCGGGATGACGAGGGTCTGGATCGCTCGCGGCGAACGCAGGAAGAAGTAGCGCAACTGCTGGGACGTCGCGGCCAGCGTCGGGCCGGTGCGCAGCCCGCGGAGCACCCCCGGGGTGAGCGGCAGGTCGGCCGCGTTGCGGTGGCCCCGCGCGCGGTGCTGGGCCCCGGTCGCGCCGTCGACGCGTCGGCCGAGCACCCAGACCCAGGCGGCCACCGCCAGCCCCGTCGTGACGAGGACGATCCCGAGCCGCAGCGCCATGTCGGCCCAGTCGCCGTCGCGCGCGTCGATGATCGCGCGTCCCGCCGCGCCGGGCGGCGACCAGCTGAGCGCGGTGCCGAGCGGGCTGGTCGCGGTCTGGTTGACCAGGCCCGCGGCCGTGGCGCGGGCCTGCTGGGCGAAGAGGTACACGACGAGCACGAGCAGGCTGGCCGCGAACGCGGCGATGTCGGTGCCGCGCCGGGACCGCAGGGCACCGGCCAGGAGCGCCTGGGCGGCCCGCGACCCCGCGACGCACATCACCGTGAACACCAGCGCCGTCACCAGCGTCGCCAGCCGGACGGGCAGGGTCGCCGCGTACGCCACCATGCCGCCGGTGGCGAACAGGAAGGTGAAGGCCGTGGTGGGGGAGACGAGAGCGCCGAGGAGGAGGCCGCTGACCTGTTGCCAGCCGGTGAGCGGGAACTGCTCGAGCCGCTGCGGGTCGACGGTGCCGTCGGCGAGGGTGGGCTCCACGATCGGGCCGATCACCCAGGGGAAGAAGATCGAGCTGAACGCGACCAGCAGCAGCAGGTCGCCCGGGCCGCCGGCCGTGACCAGCGCGCCGGTGCCCATGCCCGCGAGCAGGCCGCCGACCAGGCCCAGCACCCAGGACGTCGCGAAGTAGAGCTGGGCCCCGTTCCCCTTGCCGCGCGCCCTGCGGGCGATCGTGAGCCTCAGTCGGAGGAGGACGAGAGCCACGACAGCTCACCCTCCTCGAGGTCGCGCCCGCCGACGAGTTCGACGAAGGCGTCCTGCAGGTTGCGCCGGCCGCCCGCGACATCGGCGACGGTGCCCTCGGCGAGCACCCGGCCGGCCCCGATCACGACCAGGCGGTCGCACAGGCGCTGCACCACGTCCATCACGTGGCTGGCGAACACCACCGTGCCGCCACCACGGCGGTACAGCTGCAGCACGTCCTCCATCACCTGGGTGTTCACCGGGTCGAGGGCGCCGAAGGGCTCGTCGAGGATCAGCACCCGCGGGCTGTGCAGCAGCGCGACGGCGAGGCCGATCCGCTTGATCATGCCGAGCGAGTAGTCGGCGATCAGCTTCTCGCCCTCGTCGGCGAGGTCGAGCACCCGGAGCAGTTCGGTGGACCGGGTCGCGACGACCTGCGGGTCCATCCCGCGCAGCATCCCTGCGTACTCGAGCATCTCGGCCGCGGTCAGCCGGTCGAACAGGACGGGGTTGTCGGGCACGAAGCCGACCCGGGTCTTGGCCTGCCGCGGGTCCGGCCAGACCTCGACCCCGTCCAGCACCGTGTTGCCGGCGTCCGGGCGCAGCAGGCCGGTGAGCATCCGCAGCGTGGTCGACTTGCCCGCGCCATTGGGGCCGGCGATGCCGTAGAAGGTGCCGCGGGGGATCACCAGATCGACCCCGTCGACGGCCCGCAGTTCACCGAACGTCTTCACCAGACCATGTGCCTTGAGTGCTGGCACGGCAACTCCCCTCGTGCCGGCGCGCGCACCCGCTCCTCGGCGCGCCCGGCGGGTGCAGCCTACCGGTCGGTGCGGAGGAATTTCTGTCGCCCGTGCTGGGACAGTCGGCCGCCGGGTTGTGCTGAAAGAGGCTCCTACGACCCGGCGAACAGCCCGGCGAGGTCCTCGTTCCACACGTCGATGCCGAGCTTCACGATCAGGACGGCGACGACCACCAGGAACACGATCCGGATGAACCCGGTGCCGCGGGCGATGGCGGTCCGCGAGCCGAGGTAGCCGCCGGCCATGTTGGCCAGGCCCATCGCCGCGCCGAGGACCCACAGCACGGCGCCGGTCGGCGCGAACAGCAGCAGGGCGCCCAGGTTCGTGGCGAAGTTCACGATCTTCGCCTTGGCCGAGGCCTGCAGGAAGCTGTAGCCGAGCACGCTGACCAGCGCGATCACCAGGAACGTGCCGGTGCCCGGGCCGAGCAGGCCGTCGTAGCAGCCGATGCCCGCGCCGATCAGCGCCGCATTGCCGTGGTGGCGCCGTCCGCTGTAGCGCAGCACGGTCTCGGCGCCGAGGGTAGGCCTCACCGCGGTGAAGATCGCGACGGCGAGAAGGGCCAGCACGATGATCGGCTTGAAAACCGCCACCGGCAGCATGGTGGCCAGCGCTGCGCCGAGGAAGCTGCCGGCGAGGGCGAAGCCGGCCATCGGCAGGGCGGTGCGCAGGTCCGGGTGGACCCGCCGGTAGTAGGTGACGCTGGCCGTGGAGGTGCCCCAGATGGACGACAGCTTGTTCGTGGCGAGTGCCTGGACGGGCTGGATTCCCGGCACCAGCAGCAACGCCGGCAACTGGAGCAGCCCGCCGCCGCCGACGACCGCGTCCACCCAGCCCGCGGCGAGGGCCAGGACGACCAGCAACGCCACGCCCTGCCAGCCGAGTTCGGCCGGGAACAGGCTGGTCGGATCCACGGCGGCGGCCTTCGGTAGGGGGTACGGGAGTCAGGGCAGGAGTCTAGGCGACACCGCCCGGGGTGGATGGGTGGGTTAGCCTCGACGGCGACAGCCCCGGAGAAGGAGACGGCATGACGGCGACACCGAAGGTGAGCGTGCTCGGGCTCGGCATCATGGGCTCGGCCATGGCCCGGCGGGTGGCCGGTGCGGGGCTGGACACGACGGTCTGGAACCGCTCCGAGGCACGGGCGCGGGCCCTCGACGGTGTGGCGACGGTGGCCCCGACGGCCGAGGCCGCCGTGGCGGACGCCGACGTCGTGCTCACCGTGCTCTTCGACGCCGAGGCGGTCCGTGGCGTGATGGCCGCGGCGCTGCCGGCGATCCGGCCCGGAGCCGTCTGGCTGCAGTCCTCGACCATCGGCGTCGCGGCAGCGCGCGAGTTCGCAGGGCTGGCCCAGGCGGCCGGCGTCCGGTTCGTGGACGCGCCGGTGCTCGGCACCAGGGCGCCGGCCGAGGCCGGGACGCTGACGTCGCTCGTGGCGGCGTCCGACGACGCGCTGGCCGAGGCGGAGCCCGTGCTGGCGGCGACGTCGGCGAAGGTGGTGCGGGCCGGGGACGCGGCCCCGGCGGCCTCGGCGCTGAAGCTGGCCATGAACACGTGGATCGCGACCATCACCGCGGGCATCGCGCAGTCGCTGGCCATGGCCCGGCGGCTCGGGCTCGACCCGAAGCTGGTGCTCGAGGCGCTGCAGGGCGGGGCCGCGGACAGCCCGTACGCGCAGCTCAAGGGCGGCGCGATGCTGTCCGGCGCGTTCGACCCGCAGTTCGAACTGGTCGGGATGCTGAAGGACGTCCGGCTGGCGCGGGCCGCGGTGCCGGACCTGCCGCAGGACCTGCTCGCCGGGCTGGAGGCGCTCTACGCCGCCGCCGCCGGGGGTGGTGCCGGGCACGCCGACATCGCCGCAGTCTGGCAGGCCTTCCAGGACTGAGCGCGGGCCCGCCGCTCAGGCGTGGTCGCCGTGCGCGGCGGCGGCCGCATTCCGTTCCGCCCAGGCACCGATGTCGCCGTGGTTGATCGCCAGCGCGATCAGGTCGGGGAAAGCGTCCGGCGTGCACGCGAACGCCGGGATGCCCTGCCCGGCGAGCCGCTGCGCGGTCTCCGCGTCGTAGGCAGGCCTGCCGTCGTCGGAGAGCGCCAGCAGCACCA
>JAGQUI010000153.1 GCA_020438595.1 Propionibacteriaceae bacterium
GGACGTCTACTGGGGCCCGGAGACCGAGTGGCTGGGGGGCGAGCACGGCGGGCAGCAGCGCTACTCCGGCGAGCGTGACCTGGCCAACCCGCTCGCCGCCGTCCAGATGGGCCTGATCTACGTGAACCCGGAGGGCGAGCCGGACCCGGTGGCGTCCGCCAGGGACGTGCGGGAGACCTTCGCCCGGATGGCGATGGACGACGAGGAGACGGTCGCGCTGATCGCGGGCGGCCACACGTTCGGCAAGACCCACGGCGCGGGCCCGGCCGACCTGCTCGGGCCCGAGCCGGAGGCGGCCCCGATGGAGCAGCTCGGCCTGGGCTGGACGAACAGCTACGGCACCGGGGTCGGCCTGGACGCCAACACGTCCGGCATCGAGGTCACCTGGACGTACCACCCGACCCGCTGGGACGACGAGTTCGTGCACATCCTGTTCGGCTATGAGTGGGAGAAGTTCCGTTCCCCCGCGGGCGCCTGGGTCACGCCAGGCGGCAACTCACATCGACCCCGTCGTGGCGAACGAACTCACCCCATCCGCCCCGGCGGATGGCGTGGTTCACGGCTTCCATGAGGTGGTCCGGGCTCAGGCTCCATTCGCGGTCGCACTCAGCGCAGCGCAGATTCGGTGGTCGATGGGAGCCACTCGCCTTGGTCGGAAGCGAGCCGCCCGGGCTGCAGGCGCAGCGGGGTCGGGACTTCGCGATCGACAAGGACGCACGCCTGCGTTCGGCCATTGCAGCCTTCGCAGATGAGGTTCACCTTGACGTGACTGGAATGACGCATGGTCAGTCCCCCTCTCCGGGAAGGACGCGACCATGAGACGCCCCAGCGAATCGTCGCCGGGGGATCACCGCTTGCTAGGCTGACAGCGCATCTCTCCACAGAATGCTGTGCGCCCGACTCAGGTGATCACGCCCCAGCAGGACCTTCCTGGGTCGGGCCATATTCTTCCCAAGCCAATTCTACCGAAGAATTACACCAATGTAGTTTAGGCGCGCCGTCCAGCTGCCTACTAGTGCTGCATGTCGACGAAGCGGCTGTAGTGGCCCTGGAAGGCGACGGTGACGGTCCTGGTCTGGCCGTTGCGGTGCTTGGCGACGATGAAGTCGGCCTCGCCGGAACGCTCGGACGCGTTGTTGTACATGTCGTCGCGGTGCAGCAGCAGCACCACGTCCGCGTCCTGCTCCAGCGAGCCGGACTCGCGCAGGTCGCTCAGCATCGGCTTCTTGTCCGTGCGCTGCTCGGGACCACGGTTCAACTGCGACAGCGCCACCACCGGCACGTCCAGTTCCTTGGCCAGCAGCTTCATCTGTCGGGAGAACTCCGAGACCTCCAGCTGGCGGCTCTCCACCCGCTTGCCCGAACTCATCAGCTGCATGTAGTCGACGATCACCAGCTTCAGGTCGTTGCGCTGCTTCAGTCGCCGCGCCTTCGCCCGGATCTCCATCATGGTCAGGTTCGGCGAGTCGTCGATGAACAGCGGCGCACTCGACACGTCCGCGGTCTTGCGCGCGATCCGGGCCCAGTTCTCGTCGCTCATGTGGCCCTTGCGGATGTCGTGCAGCGGCACCTGCGCCTCGGCCGAGATCAGGCGCATCACGATCTCGGTCTTCGTCATCTCCAGGCTGAAGAACGCCGCGCACAGCCCGTGCTGGATGGACGCCGCGCGGGCCAGGTCGAGCCCGAGCGTCGACTTGCCGACACCGGGACGCGCCGCGACGATCACCATCTGCCCGGGGTGCAGCCCGTTCGTCAGTTCGTCGAGTTCGATGAACCCGGTGGGCACGCCCGCCATGATGCCGTGCGCGCTGAGCGCCTCGATCTCGTCGAGCGTCGACTCCATCAGCGCGCTCAGCGGCTCGTAGTCCTCGCTCGCCTTGCCCTCGGCCACCTCGTAGATCGCCTGCTGCGCCGCGTCGACGATGCCGGCCACGTCGCCCTGGCCCCCGTACCCGAGCTGGCTGATCTTGATGGACGCCTCGACCAGCCGGCGCAGGATCGCCTTCTCGCGGACGATCTCGGCGTAGTAGGCCGCGTTGGAGGCGATCGACACCATCGAGAGCAGGTCGTGCAGGTAGATGTGGCCACCCACCCGGCCCAGTTCGCCCCGCTTGTTCAGCTCGTCGGCGACGGTGATCGCGTCGGCCGGCTCGCCGCGTCCGTACAGGTTGAGGATCGCCTCGAAGATGGTCTCGTGCGCGGGGCGGTAGAAGTCGCGGCCCTTGACGAGTTCGGCCACGTCGCCGATCGCGTCCTTGCTGAGCAGCATCGCGCCCAGCACGCTCTGCTCGGCAGCCATGTCCTGCGGAGGGGTGCGGTCCGGCCCCGCGTACTCGGCCTCGCTGTCATAGGGCATGACCTCAGCGAGTGACATAGGTCTGCACACTCCCTCCAAGGCTCGCGTCCATCGGCTTCGTCAGGCAGCCTAAGGCGAGCCTCTGACAGTCGGCACCGGTGGCTGCGGTGCCACCGTTCCTGCGTCCCGACCCCGGCAAAACTAGACCCATCGGGGTTCGACCTCAACGGCGGTATCCACAAGGCCTGTGGATAACGTGGGGACAAGTGTGGAGGCGCGCCGTGGGGCCTGTGTACGACGAGGTGTCGTAGCTGTGGACGCGGAGAATGTAACGCGTTCATTTGCGTCCTGACTAGGTCATACGCTCTCGTACGCTTGTGGACGCAAAGAACTTGGTGACGAATTCGGGGGCCTGTCCGCCCACTTGACAGGCCACGCTCACGGGGGTGTATGGCGTCACAGGCGTCCCCGTTATGCACACGGTTTCCACACCCGGCCGACTTGTCCGTGATACCCATGGGGGGTATCGTGACAAGGGTTGATGGAGGTGGGCGATGCACCACGAGGAACAGTTGTCACACGAGTCCGACTGTGCGCACGACGAGGGCCACGGCTACCTGGACCACAAGGCCGAGTACCTGCGCCGGCTGAAGCGCATCGAGGGCCAGGCCCGGGGGCTGCAGCGGATGGTCGACGAGGAGAAGTACTGCATCGACATCCTCACCCAGGTCTCGGCCATGACGAAAGCGCTGGAGTCCCTCGCCCTGGCCATGCTCGACGAGCACCTCAGCCATTGCGTCGTCCGCGCCGCGCGGGCCGGCGGCGAGGAGTCCGACGAGAAGATCCGGGAGGCCTCTGCGGCCATCGCCCGCCTCGTCCGCTCCTGACCAGTACCAATCCGGGGCCCCGGGCACGACCGGGACCACACCGAACGAGAGGAAAGCAATGATCACCAGCTACACCGTTTCCGGAATGACCTGCCACCACTGCGTGCACGCCATCAAGGAAGAGGTCTCGGGCGTGCCGGGCGTGACCGACGTCGCCCTCACCCTCGAGGACGCCAAGCTCGACATCACCTCCGAGGCCCCGGTCGACTTCGACCGCATCGTCGAGGCCGTCTACGAGGCCGGCGAGCAGTACAGCGTCGCCTGAGCGGCAGCTCGGGCCCGCCACACCGGGCCGCTCCGCACGAGGACCAACCATGACCACGCAGCAGCGCGAATCCGTCGAACTCGACATCTCCGGGATGACCTGCGCCTCGTGCGCGGCCCGGATCGAGAAGAAGCTGAACAAGCTCGACGGGGTGCAGGCGTCGGTGAACTACGCCACCGAGAAGGCCCTGGTGCTCTTCCCGACGGCGATCCCCGTCGACGACCTCATCCAGGTGGTCGAGCACACCGGCTACGGGGCCGCGCCGCACAGCGAGGACTCCGAGCCGGTCGACCACGCCGCCGCGCTGCGCACCCGTCTGGTCTGGGCGGCGGCGCTCGGCGTCCCCGTGATCGCGCTGTCGATGGTGCCGGCGTGGCAGTTCGCCGGCTGGCAGTGGGTGAGCCTCGCCCTGTCCATCCCGCTCTACACGTGGGCGGCCTGGCCGTTCCACCGCTCCGCTCTCGTCAACGCCCGGCACCGGGCCACCACGATGGACACCCTGATCAGCCTGGGCACCACCGCCGCCTTCTTCTGGTCGCTGTACGCCCTGCTGTTCACCCCTGCGGGCCGGATCGGCTACACCCACCCGTTCGAGTTCACCCTCGTCCGCGGGCACGGAGCCGCGAGCGTCTATTTCGAGGCGCTCGCCGGCATCGTCGTGTTCCTGCTGCTCGGCCGCTACATCGAGGCCCGTTCCAAGGCCGCGGCCGGCGAGGCCGTCCGGGCCCTGCTGCACCTCGGCGCCACCCAGGCCACCCTGCTGAAGGACGGCAGGGAGAGCCTCGTCCCGATCGAGTTCCTCAAGGCCGGCGACACCTTCGTGGTGCGGCCGGGGGAGAAGGTGGCCACCGACGGCGAGGTGGTCGAGGGCTTCTCCGCCATCGACAACTCCCTGGTCACCGGCGAGTCCGTCCCCGTTGACGTGGTACCGGGGGACGCCGTGATCGGCGCCACCCTGAACACCACCGGACGCCTCGTCGTGCGCGCCACCCGCGTGGGCAGGGACACCCAGCTCGCCCACATCGCCCGGATGGTCGAGGAGGCCCAGACCGGCAAGGCCCAGGTGCAGGCGCTGGCCGACCGGATCTCCGCGGTCTTCGTGCCGGTCGTGATCACGCTGTCGGTGCTCACCTTCTTCGGCTGGCTGCTGGCCGGGGAGAGCCTGTTCTTCGCCGTCGCCGCCGGGGTGGCCGTCCTGATCATCGCCTGCCCCTGCGCCCTCGGCCTGGCCACGCCCACCGCGCTGCTGGTCGGCACCGGACGCGGCGCCCAGCTCGGCATCGTGATCCGTGGCGCCGACGCGCTCGAGCGGGCCCGTAACGTCGGGGTGATCGTGCTCGACAAGACAGGCACCGTGACCTCCGGCGAGATGGCCGTCGTCGCCGTCCACGCCGACGGTGTCGCCGAGGCGGAGTTGCTGCGCTACGCCGGCGCCGCCGAGTCCGGCTCCGAGCACCCGATCGCCCGCGCCATCGCCACCCGCGCCGCCAGCGACCTCGCCGTCACCTCGCTGACCAACACCCCCGGCCAGGGCATCCGCGCCGTCGTGGACGGCCACGAGGTGCTCGCCGGTCGCCCCGGCTGGGTCCGTGACGCGATCCGGCCACCCGCCTCGTCCCAGACGGCCCCCGCGTCCCGCCCCGAGCCTTCCGCGGCCGAATCGCGACAGGTCACCACCGTCGCGATCGCCCGTGACGGCGTCCTCCTCGGCACCATCGAGGTCGCCGACACCGTCAAGCCCGGCTCCGCCGAGGCCGTCCGCCGCTTCCGGGCGCTCGGCCTGACCCCGATCCTGCTCACCGGCGACAACCGGGCCACCGCCGAAGCCGTGGCCGCCGAGGTCGGCATCGACGAGGTCATCGCCGAGGTGCTGCCCCAGGACAAGGTCGCCGAGGTGAAGCGGCTGCAGGACCAGGGGCGCAGCGTGGCCATGGTCGGCGACGGCGTGAACGACTCCGCCGCGCTCGCCCAGGCCGACCTCGGCATCGCGCTCGGCACCGGCACGGACGCCGCGATCCAGGCCTCCGACCTCACCCTGATGCGCGGCGACCTGCGGCTGGCCGCGGACGCCATCAGGCTCTCCCGGGCCACGCTCGGCCGGATCCGCAGCAACCTGTTCTGGGCCTTCGCCTACAACGTCGCCGCCATCCCGCTCGCCGCCCTGGGCTTCCTGAACCCCATGATCGCGGGCGCCGCGATGGCGTTCTCGAGCGTGTTCGTCGTGCTGAACAGCCTGCGCCTGCGCGGCTTCAAGGCACAGACCTAGCTCAAAGTGGCCAGTATCGGCCGATGTCGGCCAATACTGGCCACTTTGCGGGGATGAGGGGCTCACAGGAAGCTCACAAGCTGGTCCGGTGAACGGGACAAGTACGCATGGCTAACTGAAGGGGAACAAGACCCCTACCGCAGGAGCCGACCGATGTCCCTCATCCTCATCGCCGCCGATCTCGTCGCCATGGCCGTGCTGATCTTCGGCATGTTCGTGCCACGCCACCAGCGCCGCGACCTGATCGTCGCCTACCTGGTCGTGAACATCGGCGTGCTCGCCCTGATGGCCACCCTCTCCTCGGTGTCGACCAGCATCGGCGTCGGGCTCGGCCTGTTCGGAGTCCTGTCGATCATCCGGCTGCGGTCGGAGGAACTCGCCCAGCACGAGGTCGCCTACTACTTCGCTGCGCTGACGCTCGGCCTGCTCGCCGGCAGCACCGCCCTCGACGTGGTCTGGACCCTCGGCCTGATGGCGGCGGTACTGGTCGCCCTGTTCATCGGTGACCACTCCCTGGTGGCCAAGCGCACCTCGAAGCGGCAGATCACGCTCGACCGGGCGTACGCCGACGAGGCCGAACTGCGGGCCCGCGTCGCCGAGCTCGTCGGTGGCCAGGTGCAGTCGGTGACCGTGCTCAAGACCGACCTCGTCAACGACACCACCGTCGTCGACGTCCGCTACTCCGCCCTGCCGGCGGCCCGCGTCCACGAGGCGATCCGATGAACGCCCTGACCTGGACCGACACCGCGACCGACACCCGGCCCACGCTGGACGACCTTCCCGGCACCACGCTGGAGACCGTGCTCGGCCAGGCCGCCCTGCAGACCCGCGTCGACCGCAAGTACCTGCTCGCCGCCGACGAACTGCCGGGCGTGCTGGGCGGCG
>JAGQUI010000154.1 GCA_020438595.1 Propionibacteriaceae bacterium
CGACGCCCCCGAACGGGCCCGGGCCGGGAGCTGGGCTTCCGACTCGACGTCGTACCAGGTGGCCGGAGTAACCACCTACAGCAGACCAGCCTTGGTCATCATTTCTGACACCGCCTGCGCGTTGAGATCGGACGGATTCACTGCGGGGGCCTGCAGCTCTGCCAGCGGAGGCAGCGCCGGGTTGGCGGCGACGCCGCTGGCGACCGGATACTCGAACGATGTGCCGGTGCGCAGCACATCCTGACCGGCTTCGCTGGTGACGAACTGCAGGAACTGCTGCGCCTGGTCCTGCTTGTCGCTGGAGGCCAGCACCCCGCCGCCGGAGATGCTCACGAACGCGCCCGGGTCCTGGTTGCGGAAGTAGTGCAGTTGGGTGTTGCCGCTGATTTCTTTGGTCTGCGCCTGATCGCGGAACCAGTAGTAGTGGTAGATCACCCCACCGGCTACCTCACCGCTGTTGACCGCTTTGAGTGTGGTGATGTTGTTGTCGTAGATCTTGGCGTTGGCCTTCATGCCATCCAGCCATTGCTGGGTGACTTCGGGGCCTTTGAGCTGCAGCAGCGCGGCCACAATGGCCTGGAAGTCGGCCTTGGCCGGCGGCGCACCCCAGCGGCCCTGCCACTCGGGCTGCTGCAGATCCAGCAACGAGGCGGGCAGCTGCTCGGGGGACAGCATGTCGGTGTTGTAGGCGAACACGGTGGCTCGGGCCGCCACGCCGGTCCACTTGCCGCTGGACGGCCGGTACTGCGCGGGGACTTGGGCGACGATCCTGGGGCTGATGTCGGCGAACAGCCCGGCGCGCTCGACCACGGTCATGGCGGGGGAGTTCTCGGTCAGGAAGACATCGGCGGGGGACGCTTCTCCCTCGGCCACGATCATCTGGCCCATGGAGGAGTCCTGGCCCTCCCGGACCTGAGTTCGGATTCCCGTCCTGGCGGTGAATCCACTGGCCCAGGCCTCGGTGACGTTACGGTGCTGCGAGGAGTAGATCTGCAGGACACCGGGCTGCGCCTGGAAGGTCTCCTGTGGCGGGGCCGAACCCGCTGAGCAGGCTGTCAGGGCGAGCCCAACCGCCGGTGCGATCAGGGCGGCCGTCCGGAGACGGTGAGTGCGGGTCACGGGAGCCTTTCGTTCGAGTTGGTGGGGAGTGGGACCAGGCCCTGGAGCCGCCGCACGGGACCGTCCGCCAGGCGCCAAAGGAGGCAGCCGGTCGCGAGCGAGAGGACCGCCCCGGTGAGGGGATCGGACGCGAAGGTGATGATCTGGAACTGGACGAGGTAGATGTAGAGGGATGCCGCAGCCAGCAGGCTCACCACAGGGACGGCCGGCGCAGGGAGACGCACGCTGCGCAGCAGGGTGAGCGCCACGATGCCGGCGATGACCACGGCGTTGCGGGCGGGGTCGGCGGGGAAGAACCCGACGCCCCCGACGACGGCGAGAACCAGGGTGAGGCCGCGCCGCCAGCCGGTGTCGGCGTGCGCCGCCGCGGCGCCCAGCGTGAACAGCCAGATCGTGGTCGGCATCATGCCGCGCAGCAGACCTTCTCCCTCGTTCAGGATGACGAATCGTGGGACGAGGGCGAGGGTCGTCAGGATCATCGCAACCCGCCAGGGATGACGTCGCCACGCCCGGGAAGCGGCCGGGATGGACAACACAGCCGTGATCGTCGCGGTGCAGGCGAGGAGTGTGTCCACGAACCAGAACTCGTTGTGGCTGGCCTGGGACACGGGGCCGGTCAACCAGTTCACCAGCAGCACGTTGCCCCACCCGTAGCGCCCCCCGTTCGCCATGCCGATGAGCGCGACCACGATCGTGGGGACGGCTACGCCGACGAGGGTCCGGGCACCCGCCCGCCAGCGGCCCCCGACAGTAGGTGCCGAGAGGCCGAAGCGAGCGGCGTTGAAACCCGCAACCGCCAACAGGGTGTGCGCGCCGCCGCGGAACGTGAAGAGGTCGGCGTGCGAGCCGAGGATGAGCACCACAGCCACGGCGCGGATCGCCACTGACGCCTCCACCGAGTGCCAGACACGCCAGGACCACCAGCCGCGGGGCTGGTCGGACGACCACCGTGACGCTGTGAGGTGGTTCGCGCGGGTGGTGCCGAGCTCGACTAGTTCGGCCAGCGGGCGGTGGTGCCAGTTGGGCGGGAGCGGGCCGAGGAGGCCTTCGAGGCGCACCGAGGCCTGGACGTGGCTGAGCGAGTCGCCGCCGTGCTGGACGAAGGTGCGGCGCAGGTCGATGGCGTCTCGTCCGAGGACGTGACGGATCGCGGTCGCGACGTCGGTGGCCAGCGAGGGGACGCCACCCCCGGCCCTCGTCTCCCGGGTGGTCGCAACCCGGGTGCTCTTCACCAGTGCCGCGCACAGCGGTCGGTCGAGCTTGCCGCTGGGCAGGCGTGGCAGGTCCATCGCAGTGGCGTGGACCGCGGCCGGTCCCAGCCCGGAGGCCCGGGCGGCGAGGTCGCGGGCGCGATGCTCGAGAGTGGCGGCCGGCGTCCCGGGCTGCGGCTGGACTGCGACGGTGAGGCCGTCCTCGTCCCCGTTCACGCAGGCGGTCAGGCCCGCGGCGGTGAGCGCTTCCTCCACGCGCGCCACATCGACCCGGAGCCCCATCACCTTGACGAACCCGGATCGTCGACCGTGGAGTCGGAGCAGGCCGTCGTCCCCGATGGTGCCGAGGTCGCCGGTACGGAGTTCGGTGAGCATGGCGCCGAGGGCCAGATCGTCGGGGTGCTCGGCGTAACCCATCATGACCCCCGAGCCCCGTACCAGGACCTCACCGACACCGTCGGCAGCCTCCGGCACGGTCGGGTCGACCCGCACCGACGTGCCTGCCACCGGCCGGCCCACGGCGTCCGGGTGCCGGGCGACGTCGGTCGGGTCGAGGACGCAGATGCGTGCGGTCGCCTCGGTTTGGCCGTACATCACCGCGAGCCCCCAGCCGTGCTCGCGCCCGAGGGCGGCCGTTCGCAAGACACGCTCGCGGGGCATCCGTCCCCCCGCCTGGGCGATGAGGCGTAGCGAGGGATGCGGCCTGTTCAGGACGCCCGTCGATTCCATGAGTTCGACCGAGTGCGGCACCACCGCCAATGTCGTGACGCCGAGTCGGTCGACGACGTTCCAGGTCTCCCGGGCCAGCAGCGAGCCGTCGTGCAGCACCACTGAGGCCCCGGCGACGAGATGGGAGTGCAGGACCGACAGCCCGAAGCAGTAGTGGAGGGGCAGGCTGGTGAGCGCACGGTCGTGCTCGGTAAGGCGGAGCGCAGCGGCGATCGCGGAAGCGTTGCTGAGGATGTTGCGGTGGGCGAGCCGGACGAGCTTCGGGGAGCCGGTGCTGCCCGAGGTGCTGAGCAGCAGCGAGAGCTCGGGGTGCAGCAGGTGTTGAGGCGTGGTCGAGCGGACCTCGAAGGGACGGTCCGGGTCTCCGGTGGCGACGAGGTCGGGCCGATACCGGCCCAGAATCGTCTCGGCCGCTGCCGGCGTCACCAGGGCAGCGTGTCCAGCCGCCAGCGTCGCGAGGTATCCCGTCACGCTGTCCACGTCGGGACGCAGCGGCACATGGACCAGCCGGCGCCCGCTCCCGACGTCCGGCAGCCGGGCGGCGAGCTCCTCGACCATCTCGCCCAGCCGGACGTGGGAGAGGACCGCGCCAGAGGTGCTGATCAGCGCCGGTCGATCGGCCGATGGCCCACGGTGAGTCGGCAACAGGCTGCGGCGTGTGGCCGGGGCCGTCAGGAGACTCACGCAGGTAAGGCTATCCTAACTGGATTAGGTCACAGAATCGGAGTGTAAATCGTGGACGTCATGGTCTGGTGGACCACTCTCACCGCTGCCGACCGGTCAGTCCTCGATCTGCTTGACCCCACAGAACGGGCGCGGGTCGACTCCCTCGATCGTCCCGCAGACCGCGCGAGATCTCTCCTTGGCGCTGCCCTGCTCCGCGTGGCTGTTGCCGATCGGATGGGAGTCTCGCCCGCGGACGTGGTCATCGACCGGACCTGCAACGAATGTGGAGGCCCGCACGGCGCCCCAAACATCGTGGGACCGGGTACACCCGCCCAGTGGGCCGCGGTGTCCCACTCAGGCCTGCTGGTCGTCGTCGCCGTGAGCGGACACGGCCCCGTGGGGGTGGACGTGCAACGCCTATCCGATCTCGACAGCGCGGCGCGCGGTCCACGGTGGGTGCGCAGCGAGGCCCTGCTCAAGGCGCAGGCGACCGCACACCGAACACTCGACCCCGCCAGGCCTACGGAGGTTGGTTGCCCTGTAGTGCGCGAGCTGTCCGCGCCACTGGACGGCTACGCCGCCGCGCTAGCTGTCATGGCCCAGGGGACGCTGAAGATCGCGGTACGCCACTGGCCCCCGGAACCGGGACGGCTCGTTCGATCGACGAGGATCAGTTGAGGCTGCGTTGTGGGACACGACCGCCCCCATGGGTGCGAGTCGGTTTCCAGACGTACTGACCGCTCGGGCGACCCTGACCTCCTCGGCCTGGGTCTGCGTGGCCCAGTAGCCGGCGTCATGCTCACCAAAGGACTCCCAGACGGGAACGTCCGGGAGAACTCACGAATCGAGGGGAATCTTCAACCTTGACAGCTGCTCATACAGTTGGGCGTGAGCTGGCTGCCGGGATCAGTGGCGTGGGTCGAGGATGGTGAGAGTGTGTCGCTTACTACCAACTGTGCGGCAATCGCCGGCGTCCGAATCAGGCTGCCGCACGAGTCTGAACAGAAGATCGGGTCGCAGCCGTTATGAACGCCGTCGAGGCGGTCCGGCGCACACGGCCCGTTGTGTGGGGTCTTTGCGTCGTCGCATTGGTGTCCATCGTCATCTTGTGGAGCCCGTGGACGAACACCGACAACCGTGGAGCGCCTGCTGCGGGCGTTCAGGCCGGCCTCCAGACCAAGCCGGGCCTAGACCTCTACCCTCCCGGAAAGCGCGTTGGAGCACCCAAGCTTGAAGGCACCACGCTAGATGGCGAGGCATTCTCCCCGTCGGGCTTGGCGGGCAGCATCGTGGTTATCAACGTGTGGGGATCGTGGTGCGCACCTTGTCGGGCCGAAACTCCTGACCTGGTTCGACTAGCCAACGAGTACGCCAATAAGGGTGTTCGCTTCGTCGGCATCAATACCCGGGACAACCTCGACGCAGCAAAGGCCTTTGTGAGGACCTTCAGGGTGCCGTACCCAAGCGTTCAAGACATCAATGGCGAAGTGTTGCTCGCTTTCCGGGACACCATCCCCACCACAGTGGTCCCCACCACCCTCGTCGTCGATACTCATGGCCAAGTCGCCACCCGAGTCATCGGGCCCGTCACCTACAACACCCTCAAGGGCATACTCAAGGACGAGATCGCCCTCGGTGAGGCCAACAGGTGAACCCCGGCGATCTGGTCGCGTACGGACCCCTGCTTGTCGCTATCCCGGTGGCTATGGCTGCCGGGTTGGTGTCGTTCCTCAGTCCTTGCTGTCTACCGCTGGTGCCCGGCTATCTCGCCTATGTCACCGGCACCGCGGGCGCCGACGCAGCCTCTGCCAACACGCAACCAACCAACCATCCCAGCGGCACCGCGCACACGGCCACCCCTGTCGCAGCGAGAACTCCCCGACCGCGCGGCCCCAGTCGCACGGTCATTGGAACCTTGCTCTTCGTGCTCGGTTTCGCCGCCGTCTTCACCAGTTACGGGGCTGCGTTTGGTGCCGCCGGAACCCTGCTACTCAAGCACCAAGACCTCATCATCAAGGTACTGGGCGTCTTCACCATTCTGCTAGGGCTGATATTCGCCGGCGTCTTGGGACGTATTCCACTGTTCGCCCGCTCGTTCCGGGTGAGCTTCAAGCCTCGCCTCGGCGTCGCGAGTGCGCCTCTGCTGGGCGTCCTCTTCGGGGTCGGGTGGACACCTTGCATCGGCCCTTCACTCGCGGCCGTTCTCGGCCTGTCATTCAGTACCGGCGGCGCCGGTCGAGGAGCGTTACTGTCCTTCGCCTACAGCGTCGGCCTCGGGCTACCCTTCCTGTTGGCAGCCATGGGTATCCAACGAGCGTTCAAGATGTATGCGCTCGCCCGCCGTCATGCTCGCCGGATCACTCAGGTCGGTGGCGTCTTGCTGATGGCTGTGGGGATCATGCAGGTCACCGGCATCTGGGCTTCGATCATCGCGCAGCTACAGGTGCTCGTCGCCAACTGGCAAACTCCGCTGTGAGACGACAGTCGACCGACATCACCGAGCACTGGACCGGGCAGGGGAAGGTGTAGCTGTGCGCGATCAAGGACGAGTGGTCGAACCGGATCGTGGGCTACTCGATCAGTGACCGGATGAAGACGAGCCGAGCTCCTCTTTCAAATCCTCACCGAACGCGAAGGAAGGCTCCGTGTACGGGCGGTCGACGATGTGCAGAAGTTCGACATTCATGAGGCGTCTCCGGTTTGTTCATTGTTCGTCGCTTGGAGTGGGCCTGACCGGCGGAGGCTCGCTGCCAATCACTTGTCGAGGCCCTGAGCCCATCGCTTTCCGGACCGCGACAGTCCCGCCTGCAGCCGACTCTGTCTTGACCTCAGCTCTCGGACTACTGTGGCCAAGGGCACCTA
>JAGQUI010000155.1 GCA_020438595.1 Propionibacteriaceae bacterium
CCTCGTGGATCAGGCCGAGCAGCAGGTGCTCGGTGCCGATGTAGTTGTGGTTGAGCATGCGCGCCTCGTCCTGGGCGAGCACGATCACTCGCCTGGCGCGGTCGGTGAACCGATCGAACATGCGGGGAACTCCTTCATCCAGCGGCTGCGGCGCACAAGTGAATCGTCCGATCCCCTCCTGCTCGCGTCTTCAGCTTAGTCAACGCGGACGGGCCGGCATTGCTTCCGGCTGTTCGCCCCCGGCTCAATCCGGGGTGACTCGCCGGCACCGGACGCAGCACGCCCCCGGCTCGATGGCGAGCCGGGGGCGGAAGGCGGGTGTGCTGCGACGTCCCTGGAGATCAGCTGTGCGCGCGCTCGTAGGCCTCGCGGACCTCGGCGGAGACCCGGCCGCGGGCAGAGACCTGCATACCCTGGGCGGCGGCCCAGGCGCGGATGTCGGTGGCGGCGGTACCGGAGGACTTGCGGCGGCCCGTCCCGGAACGGCGGCTGGAACGGTCGCGCTCGCCGGCGGCGATGTAGGGCGCGAAAGCGTCCCGCAGCTTCTTGGCGTTCGCGGTAGAGAGATCGATCGAGTAGTTGATTCCGTCCAGGGCGAAGGCGATGGTCTCGTCGGCTTCGCTGCCGTCGATGTCATCGGTATGGATGACCTGCACTCGCTTGGCCATGTTGGTCCTTTCTTGAAGTCGTCGCAGCGCGACTGGTATTGGCTCCCCCAATGTTCCCGCAAGCATATACCCGGGCACGGTTTGGGCAAACCGGACGGGGCACTTGCGAGGGTTTATCGAAGAACCAATACCGACCAACACTTGACCGGGCGCGGAACCGGCGGTGTTCGCCGGGCGTGACCCGGCGACCAAACCTATTCAGCGGACCGTGAAACGACCGGTTCGCCGGGTGCGTGCATAGGCACTATTACACCCGGCAGAACCGGACGAATCGACGACTCAGGCGTGCTGTCGCTGCTCAGCCTGATGCAGGGGCGGGTTGGCCAGCGCCTGCAGTTCGACCACGGTCGGGGCGCCCTCGCCGTCCCAGAGGTCCACGGCACCGCCACGTCCGGAAACCCGACGTGGCAAGGCCAGCACTTCTGCTTCGGCGGTGGTCTGCTGCTCGGCGAGCTGCAGCTCGAGGGCTGCCTTGTCGCCTCGCAACTGGGCGGAATGGATGGCGAGCCGGGCTGCCTCGGCCCGGGTCTGGTTCAGCTTGCTGCGCAGTTCACCATTGCGGCTTTGCAGCACCTGAAGGAGCCGGACGTGCTGAAGACGCTCGGCATGCAGGTTTTCCCCCATCCGCCGGGAATCGGCAGACTGCTGGGCCATCATCGTGGTTCGAGTCACCCGAACTTCGCGCCAGGCGAAGACGCAGGCAACGACGCCGCCGACAACCGCGACCACCACTGCGGCGCGGGTCATCCAGACCCCACCAAAAGCGATGGCAACAGCGACGACGGCCGACCCGAGCAACGAGAGCCACGCGTAACGGCGCAGCGGGGAAGGATTCGCTTTTCTCGGCGTGACGGCGGTATTCACGGTCCGGAGTCTAGTCAGCAGTGTCCGGACTTCCCGGAATGACGGGCGGCGTGGCGTCCTCCTTCGGGGGACCGGGAATCCGGCAGGCGCGCTCCAGGAATGCCCCGGCGGCGGCCAGTGCCGCACTGGCGACGATCGCGACCACCGGACCGAGCAGCAGTTCCCGGGGAAGGTTCAGCTCCAGGCGCCTCGCCAGGTAGGCGGCCACCGCGGCGTAGCCGCCGGCCAGCACCGTCCCGCCGAGCAGGCAGGCCTTGCCGAGCGCCACCAGCGCCACCGCGCGCCGGGTGGGCACGGGGAGCCGGCGCACCTGGACGGTGCGATGGGTGATCCACGCCTCGACGCCGACGATGGCGGCCAGGACGGCGACCACGGCGGTCACGGCCAGCGGCACCTGGGGCACGTCGCCGGCGAACCGGTCCAGGGCCGAGAAGATCGACCAGCCCAGCCCGGCGCCGACCACGAAGGCGACCCCGATCGACTGCCAGCTCGTCGGCTGGACTGTGCCCGGCTGGTGCGGGGGTTCGGTCATCACTCGATCCGGAGGTCGGCGCGCTTGCGGACCCCGGAGGCGTCCAGGCCGCCCAGCAGGTCGGCGATGCGGCCGTGGCCGACCAGTTCGGCGTCCGGTTCGACCTCGTGCCAGGGCAGCAGCACGAAGGCCCGCTCGTGGGCCCGCGGGTGGGGCAGGGTGAGGTGTTCGCCGTTCAGCACCCGGTCGCCAACCGCGATCAGGTCGACGTCCACGGTGCGGGGCCCCTGCGGCACCAGGCGGACGCGGTTGAACGCGTCCTCGATGGCAAGGGCGCGCTCCAGCATCACCATGGACGCGACCGTCGACTCGGTCACCACCACGATGTTCAGGAAGTCGGGCTGCTCGACGACCCCGACCGGGGTGGTCTCGTAGACCGACGAGATGCCGGTGATGTTGAGGCCCGGGGTCGCGCGCAGTGCGTTGGTGGCGCCCTGCAGGTACTCGAACCGGTCGCCGAGGTTGGAGCCGAGCGAGAAGACGGCCACGCGCAGGGGCGCCATGCCCGACAGGGTGTCGAAGTCGAAGTAGTCGCCGGTCATGTCGGGTTCCTCCTGGTGATGGTCACGGCCACGTCGGCGACGGGCACCGGCAGGGGTGCCTGGGGCTTGTGCACGGTCACCTCGACCTCGGCGACCCGGGGGTCGGTGAGGCAGACGGTGCTGATCCGCTCGGCGAGGGTCTCGATCAGGTCGACCGACCCGGCACCGGCGGCCTCGGCCACCCGTCCGGCGAGGTCGGCGTAGTCGACCGTCGTCGCGAGGTCGTCGAGGTCGGGCCTGGGCCGCAGGCTGCACGTCAGGTCGATCACGAACAGTTGCGGCGTGACCTTCTCCTCGGCGTAGACGCCGTGGGTGGCGGTCACCTCGATGCCGGCCAGCCGGATCCGGTCGGGCGCGCCCGACGGGGGCGGACTGCCTTGCACCATCGGGTCACCTCCTCTCGCCGACCCTATCCTGCAGCCGACGCCGCCGGGGTGGCCAATCGGGCCGCTACCTCGATCGCGTCCCGGTGCGGACGCGCGGTGTGCGAGCGCACACCCCACACCCCGGACGCGGCGAGCAGCGCGGTCAGCGCGACGCCGGCGTCCTCACGGTCGCGGACGGGGCGCGGGCCGTCCGCCCCGGCGAGGAGTTCCCCGAAGAACCGCTTGCGGGAGGCCCCGATCAGCAGCGGACGGCCGAGCGCGGCCAGCGCGTCCAGCCGCTGCAGCAGCGCCCAGTTGTGGGCGGCGGTCTTGGCGAAGCCGAGGCCGGGGTCGAGGATGATCCGATCGCGGTCGATGCCGGCGGCGACCGCGGCCCCGAGCCGGTCGGAGAGTTCAGCGCAGACGTCGGCCACCACGTCGGTGTAGGTGGCAAGATCGGTCATCCGGTCGGAGTGCCCGCGCCAGTGCATGGCCACGTAGTCGACGTCGAGACCGGCGATCGTCGCCAGCATGTCGGGGTCGGCCAGGCCGCCGGACACGTCGTTGACCAGCACGGCGCCCGCCTCCACCGCGGCCGCCGCGACCTCGGCCCTCATGGTGTCCACCGAGGTCGGCACCCCGGCCCGGGCCAGCTGCCCGATCACCGGAACCACCCGGGCGAGTTCGGTCTGCGGGTCGGCGCGGACGGCGCCCGGCCGGGTCGATTCGCCGCCGACGTCCACCAGGTCCGCCCCCTCGGCGTGCAGGGCGAGCCCGTGGCGCACCGCGGCGTCCACGGCGAGGAACTCCCCGCCGTCGGAGAAGGAGTCGGGGGTGACGTTGAGGATGCCCATCACCAGGGTGCGTCCGGGCCGCGGCAGTCGGGTCACCGCCGCAGCCTAGCCAACCTCGTCCCGCCCGCCCATCGACCCACCCCCGCAGCACCGAGGGCCACGACTCCTGTCGAGGGCCCTTGCCCGGACGAGGGCCGTCGGCACGTGGGGTGGCCGTCGAGCAGGAATGCAGGCCCCGGGTAGGACGGCGGGCCCCGCGCCACCCGCCTGTGGACAGAGCGGCTGACCGACTGGCGGCGGTGGATGACTGACCCGCGGCGCCCCTCGCTGCCGAAGGTTCGGGCATGACAGTGATCAGCTACCAGGAATGGCTGGAATCAGGACACACGCGCCGAGAGCTCCGGCAAGCACTCTCCGACGGCAGCGTCCGCAAGCTCAGGCGTAGCGTCCTCACGGATCTGCCGCCGGGGTCGAGAGTCGATGCGGAACACCTCGCCAGGGTGCGGGCCACCGCCCCGTTCCTCGGCGCGCGAACCTACTTCAGCCGGTTCTCCGCCGCCGCCGTCCACGGCCTGCCTCTGATGCGCCGACGATTCGACGAGGTCACCGTGGTCCGGACGGGGGGTGGGCACGGCTCCATTGCGCCAACCATCCATGCCCGGCGGGCGAGTCTTGACGACGCCGACGTGGCAGTCGTCGACGGCCTGCCCGTGACCGGCCTCGCCAGAACCGTGGCCGACCTGATCCGGGAGTTGCCGTTCGAGGAGGCGGTCATGGTGGCGGACGCGGCGCTGCACCGCGGGCTCGCCCGCGACGACGTGGCCGCCCGAATCACCAGTGGTCGCGGCTGCCGGCGCGCCGCGTCCGTGCTCGGATTCGCGGACGATGGCGCGGAGAGCCCCGGCGAGTCATTGAGCAGGGTGCGCATGTGGCAGGCCGGCATCGTCATGCCGACCCTCCAGCACGTCGTTTGTGATCACAACGGCAACTTCCTGGGTCGCAGCGACTTCTACTGGGAGCACTGCGACACGGCGGGCGAGTTCGACGGAGCGGTGAAGTACGACGAACTCGCCGGCGGACGCGCGCCCGCGGCGGTGCTCATGGACGAGAAGCGCAGGGAGGCCCGCATCCGGGACGTCGTCAGCGACGTGGTTCGCTGGACGTGGCCGGATCTCTGGGACGACACGATGGTCAATCGCGTCGCGGCGATCGTCGGTCTGAGAGACGATCGACGGCCGGCCTTCCCGATCGACGGCCACTCGTCGCGTCGACGGCCCTTGCCCGGACAGGGGCCCTGGACGTGAGTGGTGGCCCTCGGCACGAATGCGGGCCGCCAGCAGTGCTGGTTCAGCCGATGATCAGGCTCATCGCCTCGGCGCGGGTGGCCGGGTGCGCCATCACGCCGCGGACGGCGCTGGTCACCGTCTTCGCGCCGGGCTTCTTCACGCCGCGCATCGTCATGCAGAGGTGCTCGCACTCCACCACGACGATCACGCCCTGCGCGTGCAGGTGCTCGACGAGCGCGTCCGCCACCTCGGAGGTGAGCCGCTCCTGCACCTGCGGCCGCTTCGCGAACGCGTCTACGAGCCGGGCGAGCTTGCTCAGCCCGGTGATCCGGCCGTGCGCCGGGATGTAGCCCACGTGGGCCACGCCGGTGAACGGCAGCAGGTGGTGCTCGCAGGTGCTCCACACCTCGATGTCACGCACCAGCACCATCTCGTCATGGCCGAGGTCGAACGAGGTGGCCAGGATCTCCGCTGGGTCCGACTGCATCCCCGCGAACAGTTCCTCGTAGGCCTTCGCCACCCGCATCGGGGTGTCCTGCAGGCCCTCACGGTCGGGGTCCTCCCCCACCCCGATCAGGATCTCGCGGACGGCGGCGGCCACCCGCTCGAGGTCGACGGCCATGGCTCAGGACTCCGGCCGGTCCTGACCGGACGGTCCGGCGGACGGCGGCGACTGCGGCGGCTGACCGGGCTGCACCGGCGGTGCGAAGACCGGACCGGCGCCCTCCGGCTGCCCCTCCGCGGGCGGGTACGGCTGGGGGTACTGGCCGTAGGGCTGCGGCGGGAACTGCCCCTGCGGGTACTGCTGGCCGTCGAACGGCGGCTGCCCGTAGGGCGGCTGGCCGTAGGGCTGGCCGTACGGCGGCTGCGGGAAGCCGGTCGGCCCGGCCGGCACCATGGCGGGTTCCGGATCGGGCGGCAGGATCCGCTCGGGCGGGTCCACTGGCGGGATGTCGCTGGGCTTGCGGCTCTCCGAGCCGGTCCACGCCGGACGCTTCGGCCAGCGCTGGAGCGCCTCGAAGATCTTCGCGACCTGGTCCTTGTCGAGCGTCTCCTTCTCGAACAGCTGCCGGACCAGTTCGTCGAGCACCGCGCGGTTGGTCTCGAGCACGTCGAACGCCTCCTGGTGGGCGGTCGCGATCAGCCGCGACACCTCGGCGTCCACCTTCGCGGCGACCTCCTCGGAGTACTCACGGGTCGAGCCGGCACCGTAGTTCATGCCGAGGAACGGCTCCTGGTCGCCCGAGCCGAGCTTCACCGCACCCAGCGCCTCGGTCATGCCGTACTCGGTGACCATCGCCCTGGCCAGCTTCGTGGCCTTCTCGATGTCGTTGCCGGCACCCGTCGTGGGGTCGTGGAACACCAGTTCCTCCGCCGCACGCCCGCCGAGCATGTAGGCCAGCTGGTCGAGCAGTTCGCCGCGGGTCTGGGAGTACTTGTCGTCATCGGGCATCACCATCGTGTAGCCCAGCGCCCGCCCGCGCGGCA
>JAGQUI010000156.1 GCA_020438595.1 Propionibacteriaceae bacterium
CGATCGGTTCGTGGATGACGAGGGTGGCCATCCGGTCGTAGCCGGTGGCCTCCTTGTTGATCAGGACGAGGTGGGCGCCGGCGAACGCGTGGACGAGGCCGGCGGCCGGGTAGACCACCAGCGACGTGCCGCCGACGATCAGCGTGTCGGCGCGGGCGAGGTGCTCGACGGCGGCGTCCATCACCGCCGGGTCGAGCGGTTCCTCGTACAGCACGACGTCCGGCTTGATCACGCCGCCGCACCCGCAGGTGGGCACGCCGCTCGAGCCGAGGATCGTGTCCAGCCCGTACGCCCGGTGGCAGCGCACACAGCTGTTCCGGTGCACGCTGCCGTGCAGCTCGAGCACGGAGCGCGAGCCCGCCGCCTGGTGCAGCCCGTCGATGTTCTGGGTGACGACCGCGGCCAGCCGGCCCTCCTGCTCGAGCCAGGCCAGCGCGAGGTGTGCCGGGTTCGGCCTCGCGTCCGGGTAGAGCAGGTGGCTGCGGTAGTAGTCGTAGAACTCGGCGGTGTGCCGGACGAAGAAGCTGTGGCTGAGCACCTCTTCCGGCGCGAACCGTGTGCCGGTGCTGCGGCTGTACAGCCCGTCGCCGGAGCGGAAGTCGGGAATGCCGCTCTCGGTCGAGACGCCGGCACCGCCGAAGAAGACGATCCGGCGGCTGCTGGTGATGATCCGGCTCAGTTCGCTGGCCACGGATGCGACCCTACGCCGCTCACACCCGGGCTCCCGGCCGTGAGATTGTCAGCGGACGGGGAATAGGCTCCCGCCATGCACGCCGCGTTCGCCGCACCCGCCGATGCCACGCCGGCCCGTCCCGGGATCGAGGAGCGGCTGACCGCGCTGATCCGCGTCCCGACCGTCTCCGCCGAGGGGACCGCCACCGGCGACGGCCCGTTCGAGGACCTGGTCGCCCTGCTCGCCGAGCTCTACCCGCTCCTCCGCGAGCACCTGCCCTGCGAGCGGATCGGCGGACTGGGCCTTGTGTACACGTGGATCGGCGCGGACGCCGAAGCGGATCCGGTCGTGCTGATGGCGCACTACGACGTAGTACCCGTCGCCGGGCAGGAGGCCGAGTGGAGCGTGCCTCCCTTCGAGGGACGGATCGCCGACGGCACGGTCTGGGGACGCGGCGCCCTCGACGACAAGGGCGCCCTGTGCACCCTCTTCGACGCGGTCGAGAACCTGCTTGCCGAGGGCTGGGCGCCGCCGCGGACGGTGCTGCTCTGCCTCGGCCCCGACGAGGAGGTGCACGGCGCCGTCGCGAAGCTGATCGCCCAGACCCTGAAGGGCCGCGGCGTGCGGCCGTGGCTGGTGCTCGACGAGGGCGGCGCGATCACCGAGATCCCGTTCCCCGGGGTTCGCGGCGCCTTCGCGATGGTCGGGCTGGCCGAGAAGGGCGTGATGGCGGTCGAACTGCGCGCCGAAGGGACGGGCGGGCACGCGTCCGCGCCCACCGGGCTGACCGCGGTCGGACGGGTGGCCCGCGCGGTCGCCCGGCTGAACCGCAACCCGTTCGACATCCGCATGCCGCGCACCGTGGTGAGCCTGCTCGCGGCGCTCGCCGAGCATGCCGAACCCGCCTACGCGAGGGCGTGGCGACTGGCCGCGTCCACCCCCTGGCTGGCCGCCCGCCTGCTCGCCGCCGCCGGGGGAGCGGACGGTGCCGCGCTCGTCCGGACCAGCCTCGCAGCCACCATGCTGTCGGGCGGCAGCAGTGCCAACGTGCTGCCCTCGAGCGCGTCCGCGATGCTGAACATCCGGGTGAACGTCGGCGAGACCACCGCAGGGGTGGTCGCCCGGTTGCGGCGCGTGATCGCCGACCCGAAGGTGTCCGTCCGGGTCGTCGAGGGCGACGAGCCGACCCCGGAGTCGCCGTCCGATGGCGCCCAGTTCGCCCTGATCGCGGCCAGCGTGGACGCCGGCTACCCGGGCGTCGCGACCATCCCGTACCTCACCACCGCGGCCACGGACGGACGGCACTGGCACCGCTTCGCCCCCGCCGTGTACCGGTTCGCCCCCCTCTACATCCCCGACGCCGAGCGCGCCGGCATCCACGGACGCGACGAGCGGGTGGCGATCGACAGCCTCGTCCGCGGCGAACGCTGCTACCGGGCCCTGCTGAAGGGGCTGCCGGCATGAGCGGCGCGCAGGGGAGCGCGATCGACCCGGGCAGGGTGCGCTTCGGCGCGCTCGGCGCCGTGGTCGGCTTCCTGGTCTTCGTGGAGCTCACCAGCGGTGTGATCCAGGGCTTCTACACCCCGCTGCTCACCGACATCGCCCGCCACTTCGGCGTGCCGGACGCGGACGTGAACTGGCTCGAGGGCGGGCAGGCGATGGTGGCCGCGATCGTGATCCCCGCGTTCGCCAAGCTCGGCGACATGATCGGGCACCGCCGCATGCTGCTGGTCTCCACCGCCCTCACCGCCGTCGCCAGCGCCGCCATGCCCCTGACCGGCAACTTCTGGCTGTTCCTGCTCGCCTGGTCGCTGCAGGGCTTCTACGTGGTGTGGCTGCCGCTGGAGACCGCGCTGGTCTTCTCCCGGGCCCGCCCCAGCGGGCACCCGGCCGCGCTCACCCGCCGGGCCGCCGGGCTGCTGGTCGGCGCCCTGGAGATCGGCGTGATCCTGGCCGCGCTCTCCGCGGGCCAGCTGATCGGCGTGATCCCGTTGCCGTACATCCTGTGGATCCCCGCCGTGGCGGTGGCGGCGTGCTTCTTCGTGATCCTGTTCGGCGTGAAGGAGTCACCCGAACTGCACGGTGGCCGGTTCGACGCGGTCGGGCTGGTTCTCGTCGCCGTCGCCCTGCTCGCCTTCACCGGCGGACTGTTCCTGCTCCGCGTGAACGGGCCGGGCAGCCCGCTCGTCTGGGCGGCCCTGGTCGCCGGGCTCGCGACCTTCTACCCGTTCGTCCGCTGGGAGCTGCGCCAGGCCGACCCGGTGGTCGACGTGCGGATGTTCGCCGACTCGTCCCTGTGGCCGGTGTTCCTCACCGCGGGACTGTTCGGCGTCAGCGTGCTCGGTGCGCAGGCGCCGCTGTCCACCTACGCGCGCACCGATCCGTCCACCTACGGCTACGGGCTCGGCGCGAGCAGCGGCCTCACGTCGATCCTGATCGGCATCTACGTGCTGACCCTGGCCGCCGGGGCGCTGCTGCTGCCGGTGGTGACCCGGTTCGTCACCCCGCGCTGGGCGCTCGTCGGCGCCAGCGGGCTCGTCGCGACCGGCTACCTGCTGTTCCTGCCGTTCCACGCCACGTTCGGCCAGACCGTGACCAACATGGTGATCGCGGGGCTCGGCTCCGGCGCGCTGGTCGCCGCCCTGCCCGCGGCCGCGGCGTCCGCGGCTCCGCACGGCCAGACCGGGGTGGCGACCGGGCTGACGAACTCGGTCAAGACGGTCGGCGGCGCGATCGCGTCCGCCGTGTTCGGGATCGCGCTCGCCACCCACGCCGACGGCTCGGCCGCCGGCACGGCCGGCTCCTTCAGCGGCTACGTCACCGTCTGGACGGTGTGCGGCCTGACGGCGCTCGCCGCCGCGATCGCGCTGCTCTTCGTGCCGCGGACGGCGTTCAGCGACGGGGTGGTGTAGCGGACGATCAGTCCTTCGCGGCGCGGTCGGCCAAGGCCTTGTCGACGGTGTCGGCCAGCACGGGGTCCACCGTGAGGTGCGCCGCCTGGCGGGCATCCCCGGCCGCGGCGGGACGCGCCTGCAGGGCTTCGACGATCTGCGCGACGGCCTCGGCATCCGGGGTGTCGGAGGTGTCCACCACGAGGTCGTAGGCGGACTCGTCCGCCCAGTCGGCACCGTAGAACAGCCGGACGAACCGTGCGCGGAGCTCGTCGTCGGCCTTGACCAGCTCGGCCGCCTCGGCCGCACCGAGTTCGTCGCGCTTGCCCACCCGGCGGGCGCGCGCGGCGTCGGTCGCCCTGACGAAAACGTTCAGCACGTCGGCCATGTCGGCGAGAACCCGGTAGCCGCCGCGGCCGAGGATCACGACGTTCCCCCGCGCGGCGATCGCCGCGATGGTCTGGTTCATCATCTCGATCGTCGCCGTGCTGTTCTCGTCGAACAGTTCCCAGATCTTGGGCTTGCGGTCGTAGATCAGGTTCAGCCGGGTCAGCCCGTACTGGCGGATCACCTTGTTGATCAGCGACTTGTCGGCGAACTCGTAGCCAAGCTCCTGCGCCAGTGCCCGGGCGATCCGCGCGCCATGGGTGCCGACCTGGCGGGAGATGGTGATGACGGCCATGGTGTCTCCTCTGTGTGCGAACCTCGATGTCCGTATGTTCTGACAATACCGGGCGACGAGACCCCCGCGGGAGGGTCCCACCGAAAATCGGGACGGAATCCGGCGATCAGCCCAGCAGGTCCAGCACCGTCAGCCCGACCCCGTCCGCGTCGTTGCCCGGCACCACCGGGAAGCCGGCCCGCAGCAGGCTGGCGTGCCCGTTGGCCACCACGTACCCCCGTCCCGCCCAGGCAAGCATGGCCTGGTCGTTCGGCATGTCGCCGAACGCGACCACCTCGCCCGCCCCGATGCCGAGCTCGTCGCACAGCAGCGCCAGCGTGCTCGCCTTGGTCACGCCCGGTGCGCTCAGTTCGAGCAGGCCGTACGTGCCGGCGACGATCGAGTGGGTCTGGGTGAGCCGCTCGCCGACCACGGCGAACGCCCGGTCGGCGAGCTCGTCGCTGTCGAGGTCGGTGTGGTAGCCGAGCAGCTTGATCACGGGGCCGATCCGGTCGGCCAATGTGTGCAGGTCGGTCATCACTGAGCCGGAGGACGCCCGCTCCGCCGAAGGGCAGCCGGGCTCGCAGCCGAAGCCGGTGGGGGTCTCGAAGCCGAAGGTGGTGCCGGGGATGGCGTCGCGAAGGGCGTCGGCCACCTCGATGGCGGTGGCGGCGTCCAGGGGGAAGCTGCGCACGATCGACCGGGTGGCCAGGTCGAACACGGCCGCGCCGTTGCTGACGATCACCTTCGAGTGCGCCTCGGCCAGTTCGTCGAGCACGTCGAGCCAGCGCAGCGGACGCCCGGTGGCGACGACGAACGGGATGCCGAGCTCTGCGGCGCGTCGGGCGGCAGCGAGGTTGGTCGGGGAGACCCGGTGGTCCGGGCCGAGGAACGTGCCGTCCAGGTCGGTGGCGATCAGCCGGGGCCGCCCGGTCGGCACCTCGGTCACAGCCGCGAGTTCGGGGTCGGGGAGCCCGGACCGGACGGGGACCCGGATGCCGGTGACGGCGAGCCCGACTGCGGGGACGGGGACGGTGAGCCGGACGACGGGGATGGCGAGCCCGACTCCGGCGACGGCGAGCCGGACTGCGGGGACGGTGATCCGGACTGCGGGGACGGCGACCCGGACCCGTTCGTCGGCACCGGCGGCGGCGGGGCGACCTGGGGCGCCTGCTGGAAGATCAAGATGGCGATCAGGACCGCCAGCGCCGCCAGCAGCAGCATCAGCAGCCACGAGGCGAGGATGGACAGCCAGCCCGCGCGGTCGTGGCGTCCGGGCCAGGGCAGCGGCCACAGCTTCGCGATGCCTGGGCGGGTGCGGTCGATCCAGTGCAACCGGTAGTCGGGGCCGGTGGGGGTGCCCTGCAACGGCACTTCGGACAGGTCCACCTCGGCGAGGATCCGGGACGCCTCCGCGGCCGAGGCGGGCGAGGCGTCGTAGGCCAGCGCGACCCACGGCGTGGCCGGGGTCTCCTCGCCGATCCGCGGGTCGTCGTTCTGGTCGTCGGTGTAGCGGCGGGCCAGCCGGCCGTCCCCCTGGCCGTGGCCGCCGCGCGCCAGCACGGTGTCGATGTGCATCTGGTTGACGGTGCCGGCGAACCGCTCCCTGGCCCCGGCGTCCGCGGCCGCACCCTCGGACAGCAGGATCAGCATCGTGGGCGTGTTGGCCTGGTCGTGCCCGATGTAGGCCACGCCGGACGGGGCCGCCACCAGCCGCGCGTCCAGCCAGTAGTCGCCGACCTTCGGCGGGTCCGAGGGCAGCAGCGGGGAGAGCCGTGGCGGCTGCGGGCCGTCGCTCGGCGGTTCCGGTGCGCTCATCTCGTCCCATCGTCGTGCGGGCCGGTCCCGCGGTGCCCCCATTGTGCCGTACGCCCCCAGCCGTCGACCGGCACGGGTGCGCGCACAGGGAACGTGCACAGGGAACGTACAGTGGCAGCCGGTATCGTTGACCCGCCTTCGCCAACGACCGAACCGGACACCAGGAGAAATCGCGTGACCGATCCCACCCAGCCCGCGGCTGCGCCCGCACCCGCCCAGCCGGCAGCCGGAACCGAGGCGGCGAGAGCGGCCAAGCTGCTCGGCGAGGCGATCGCCCAGGTGCAGCGCGTCATCGTCGGCCAGGAGCACATGGTCGAGCAGCTGATGGTGGCCCTGCTGGCGAAGGGGCACTGCCTGCTCGAGGGCGTGCCCGGCGTGGCGAAGACGCTCGCCGTACGCAGCTTCGCCACCGTGGTCGGCGGCCAGTTCGCCCGCATCCAGTTCACGCCCG
>JAGQUI010000157.1 GCA_020438595.1 Propionibacteriaceae bacterium
CCGAGTTGTCAGAATCTGGTGCGCCTATAGGCGCACCAGATTCTGACAACTCGGCGGGTGGGGGGTCAGACGTCTGCGGGGTTCACCAGGGACGCGTACCAGGTGGCGGCCGCCTCGAAGTCGGAGTCGGCGAAACCCCGGGCCACGGCAGGGCGGACGCCGTCGGCCCTCGGATACGAACCGAGGAAGATCACGTCCTCGCAGATCCGGTGCAGGCCGAGCATCGCCTCCGCCACGCGCGGATCGCGCAGGTGCCCCTCGGCGTCGATGCTGAAGCAGTAGTTCCCGATGCCGGTCTTGGTCGGCCGGGACTCGATCCGGCACAGCGAGACGCCGCGGCCGGAGAACTGCTCCAGGATCTCCAGCAGGGCGCCGGCCCGGTCGGTGTGCATGTAGGCGACCAGGGTGGTCTTGTCCGCGCCCGTGCGGGCCGGCGGCTCGGTGGGACGCGAGACGAGCACGAACCGGGTCACCGCGCTGTCGTTGTCGGCGATCCCGGTGGCGACCGCCTCCAGCCCGTACATCTCGCCGGCGATCCGGCCGCAGATGGCGGCGTCGAAACGCGAGCCCGGATCGGCCACCTCCATGGCCGACGCCGCGTTCGACCCGCCCTCCACCACCGCAACGGACGGCAGGTTCGCCGCCATCCAGCCGCGGGTCTGGGCCGCCGAGTGCGGGTGGGTGACCACCCGGCGCACGTCGGCCAGGGCCGTGCCGGGGCGGGCGTACAGGTTGAACTGCACCGGCACCAGCACCTCGCGGACGATCATCAGGCGCCGTCCGGCCGCCAGCGTGTCGAGCGTCGCGGACACCCCGCCCTCGACCGAGTTCTCGATCGGGACCATCACGGCCTCGACCGCCCCGGACCGGACCGCGTCCAGCGCCTCACCCACCGTGGCGAAGGGGACCGCCTCGTCGGTGGAGATGGTCAGCAACGCCTGGTGGGTGAAGGTTCCCGCGGGTCCGTAGTATCCGAGCACCCGCTCAGCGTAGTGGTGCGCGCCCGACTGAATCGGGGACGGTTCTCTTTCGCGTCGCCCGGCGCGGTGACGCGAACCGGGACCGTCCCGATCCGGCTCAACCGACCGGGGCCGGTTCCTCCCGCTGCCGCGCCCGGCGCAGCCACTCCGGCTGCCGGGGGAGTTCGTGGCCCCACGTCCACCACCAGTGCACGATCGCCACCAGCACCAGGACCTGCGCGCCGGAGCACAGCACGTTGCGGACCACGTCGGCGATCGCCACCATCGGCTCGCTGAACTGCACCGAGCGTCCGGTCACGTAGGCGACCGACAGCCAGAACCCCCGCCACATCATCAGCACGTCCAGGCGCGAGGCGACCATCAGGCCGAGCGGCACCCAGGTGGTGAGGTCGTACCAGCTGAGCGTGTACGGGGAGGTGACCAGCCAGGCCGAGGTCAGGATCGCCGCCGTGCGCACCGCGATGGTGAGGGGGTCGCGGCGCGGGTCGTGGTGGTCGGGGACGCCGGGAACCAGGCGCCACGGCATCACCCGGGACAGCATCCAGATCACGACGACCATCAACGCCCAGCCCGCCCAGCCGATGAAACCGCGGGCGGGCAGGTCGCCGATGATCGGCGTCAGCGCCCACTGCAGCCAAGGCGCCCACGAGCCGGCCGAGATGTAGCCGGTGTTGCGGCCCGCGGCGAGCAGCGCCTGCGGCACCAGCAGGCCGTAGGCGATGACCAGCGGGATCACCGCGCCGAGGCACAGTTGCAGCAGCTTGCGCCAGTCCCGGCGGTAGCCCCAGGCCATCGCGACACCGTAGAAGACGAGCGACACCTTCACCGTCCCGGCGAGGCCGATCCCGAGGCCGGCCAGGAACGGGCTGCGGCGCATGAAGAACAGCCCGACGATCGCGAACACCAGCGTGAACGCCTCGTTGTGCGCCCCGGCCAGCACCGACCAGATCATCAGCGGGTTGAGCACGGTGAACAGCACGGCGCGGGTCTGGATCTTGTGGTTGTCGTGGGCCATGTTGACGGCCAGCGCGCCGATCACCAGGAACGGCAGCAGCGCGAACATCTGCAGCCAGAACACGGTGTCGTGCATGTTGCCGTTGCCGAGCCAGGCCGCCAGCCACTGCGAGGCGGACGCGAGCGGGCCGTACACGCTCGGGGTGTCCTGCCAGGGCCGCTCCGTCCAGATCAGCACCGGGTCGTACTCCTGGCGGAAGATCCCGGCCGGGGTGATGTCGTAGGGGTTCAGGCCGAGCACCTGAAGGCGTCCGTACGCGGCGTACATCAGCACGTCGGCCGAGGTCATCGGCGGGACGAGGCTGGTCAGGACGCTGAGCAGCGCACCGAGGCCGAACAGCTTCTTGTTGTTCGGCCGCCAGCCGGTGTTGATGGCCCGCCAGCAGATCCACATGCCGAGGGTGCCGGCGGCGAGACCCAGCCACAACGCGGGCACCGCGACCCACTCGCTCAGCGTGATCGTGCCCACCGGCAGGTACCACGGCGGCAGGTAGTCGACCCGGGGTCCGAGCTTCAGCGCGACCGAGGAGGGCCCGGCGAACGCCACCGCGAGGGTGAGCAGCGAACTGGCCACGATCAGCCAGATGCCCCGCTTCGGGTCGCTCGTCCACGGCGCGGCGAGGGCCGTGCGCAGCCGGCCCGACGCGCCGCCCACCTCAGACCTCATTTCTGCCCCCGCTGATCTCCAACGAGTGCAGGCTACCGGGTTCGCCGGGTTGGTCAGACCACTGCCCGGGCCCGATACCGGACCGTTATCCGGACGCGTGTCCGCACGGCCGGGCCCGGCCCTGAGGAGCCTCCGGGACGGGGGACGCCCCCTACTTCAGCAGCTTCGACATCCGTCGGTCGGCGAGCGGCTTGCCGCCGGTCTGGCAGCCGGGGCAGTACTGCAGCGAGGAGTCGGCGAAGGACACCTCGGCGATGGTCGTGCCGCAGACGTCGCACGGCTGCCCGGTGCGGCCGTGGACGCGCAGGTTCAGCTTCTTGTCGCCCTTGAGTTCCTTCGCGGCCAAGCCGGCGGACCGGGCCACCGCGTCGGCGAGTTCGGTGCGGATCGCGGAGTACAACGTCTCCCGCTCGACGCCGGACAGCCCGCTGGCCGGCTTGAACGGGCTCAGCCTCGCGGCGTGCAGGATCTCGTCGGAGTAGGCGTTGCCGATGCCGGCGATGATCCGCTGGTCGCGCAGGACGCCCTTGAGCTGGGCGCGTCCGGCCTTCGCCAGGATGCCGTCGAGCACGTCGGGCGTGAACCCGTCGGCGAGCGGGTCGGGCCCGAGCGTGACGATGCCGGGCACGTCGTCGAGGGTGTCGACCACGTACACGGCGAGCCGCTTCTGGGTGCCCATCTCGGTGAGTTCGAAGCCGGTGTCGTCGTCGAAGACCACCCGCAGCGCCAGCGGGCCGCGTCCGGGACGGGCCGGCTTCGCGGGCATCGCGTCCTTCCAGGTCAGCCAGCCGCCGCGGGCGAGGTGGCACACGAGCCAGAGCCCGCCGACGGAGAGGCAGACGAACTTGCCGCGCCGCTCGACGCCGTCCACCTCGAGGCCGTTCAGGGCGGTGAGCGGCAGCTGGAACGTCTTCAGGCAGGCGAACGCGGCCAACTCGGTGCGCGCGACCGTGCGTCCGACGCTGTTGCGGACCAGGAAGCCGCGCAGGGCCTCGACCTCCGGCAGCTCAGGCATGCTCCTCCTCCCGGGACGGCCAGGCGGGCGCCGGCGCGGCGAGGGCCTCGGCGAGCAGGCCGAGGTACTCATCACGCTCCACCTCGATCACGCCCAGGCTGGCCAGGTGGTCGGTCTGCCACTGGACGTCGATGATGCGCTCCTCGGCGTGCTCGTCGTCGAGCAGGTCGACCAGGGCCAGCAGGGCGACCTTCGACGCGTCCCGGCCGTGGTCGGGATCGTGGAACATCGACTCGCCGGCGAACAGGCCGCCGAGCGAGACGCCGTACAGCCCGCCGACCAGCCGGCCCGCGGCGTCCCAGGTCTCCACGGAGTGCACCCAACCGGCCTCGTGCAACGAGAGGTAGACCCGACGGACGTCGTCGTCGATCCAGCCGTAGGGGCGGGACGGGTCGGCGCAGCGCTCCAGCACCTCGGCGAAGGCGGCGTCGATCGTGGTGGTGTAGCGCTTCGCCGACTTGCGCAGCGAGCGGGTCACGCGCAGCGCGTCCAGCAGCAGGACGCCGCGGTGCACCGGCGACCACCAGCCCATCTGGCCGAACCCCGAGGAGTGCAGCGGCATCGGGAACACGCCCTCGGCGTAGCCGGCCAGCACCAGCGCCTCGTCGAACTCGGCGGAGAACGCGATCAGGTCCTGCGCCGGCCAGCTCGCCGGCGGCCCGAAGATGCCCGGACGCCGCGCCATGCCCCGATTCTGCCAGTTGCGCCCGACAGCGCCGCCCGCCAGGTCCGGGGACGGTTCCGGACGGTCCGGGTTATCCACAGATCCGGCCCGGAATCGGGGGCTGTGGAAAAGGTGGACCGAGTGAGGAACCGTCCCCTACTCGGTCCGGGGTCCGGTACGGCAGACCGTGTCGCGATTCTGCCATCCAGTCCGTCCCACTAGCCTCACCCGTTCCACTCCGAGCGTCGGGCGGCCGAACCACGACGATGCACTCGGGGACGTCCCGGGGTCATCTCCGGGAACGCCACCCTGCCGGGGGTGGGGTCCCGACGCCTAGGCTGGAGCCGTCCGCACCAGAGAGGAACGCCGATGGCGAACGCCGCCAGTGACTTCGGCAAGCAACTGGTCACCCGCACCCCGGAGGTGGCCGGCGGCCTGTTGCGCAGCATCGTGGACTTCGCCATCGACGGCAGCCAGGCGTTCCCCGGCGCGAAGGTCACCGCAGCCCGCTCCCTGCAGTCGAAGGGCGACCGCGAGCAGGCCATCGACTCCCTCGCCCGCCACCACGTCTCGATGGCCTCGATGCAGGGCTTCCTGACCAGCGTGGGCGGCCTGATCACCCTGCCGGTCGGCCTGCCCGCGAACATCGCCGGGCTCGCCGTGCTCAGCGTCCGGATGATCGCCGGCATCGCGCACCTGCGTGGCTACGACGTGGACGACCGGCGCGTGCGGACCGCGCTCACCCTCGCCATGCTCGGCGACGACGAGGTGCGCCGGCTCGTCGCGGACGGAAAGCTGCCGACCTCGCCGCTCGCCATCGCGACCGCACCCATGTTCGACCCGGCCCTGGAGCAGCGGATCAGCGAGCGGGTGATGGGGGCGCTCGCCGGACGCCTCGGCGGCAAGCACCTCGCGGTCGTCGTGGTGCGGCGGATTCCCCTGGTCGGTGGCGGCGTCGGCGCCGCCGTGGACGGCTGGCTCACCTTCGGCCTGGCCGGCTACGCCAAGCGCGAGTTCGTGGCGCGCTACCAGGCGTCCATCCCGCGCCAGTAGCGGCGTCCGGACCAAGTCGGGGACGGTTCCTCACTCGGTCCACCTTTTCCACAGGCCCCGTTTCCGGCCCGGAATTGTGGATAACCCGGACCGTTCGGAACCGTCCCCATTTCCCGTCGGTGTCGATGGGCTCGATCGGCCGACGGGGTCAGCCGACGTGGGTGCGGGCGACGCGGCCGGTGATCAGGCAGGTGACCTCGTAGGGGATCGTGCCCATCAGTTCGGCGATCTCGGACGTGGTGACCTCTTCGGCGCCGTCGCGTCCGACCAGCACCACCTCGTCGCCGACCGCGACATCCGTGGTCGGCCCGAGGTCGAGCATCGTCTGGTCCATGCAGACCCGGCCCGCGATCGGGTACGACCGGCCCCCGACCAGCATCCGGCCGCGGTTCGACAGCAACCGGGAGTAGCCGTCGCCGTAGCCGATCGGGACGGTGGCGATCCAGGTGTCCGCCGGCGCGGTCCAGGTGCGCCCGTAGCCGACGGTCTCGCCGGCCCGCACCCGCTTGGTGAACGTCACGCGGGTGCGCCACTCCAGGCCCGGCAGCAGCGGGACGGTGCGGGCCGCCTCCGGATCGGGGAGGGCGCCGTAGACCATGATCCCGGGACGGACCAGGTCGAACCAGGCGTCCGGGTGGCCCAGCACCGCCCCAGAGTTCGCCAGGTGCTTCAGCACCGGCCCGTGCACGGCCTCGACCTCCTCGGCCGTGCGCCGGAACAGGGCGATCTGGTCGCGGGTGAACCCCTCCCCCCGCGGGGAGTCCGAGATCGGCAGGTGCGAGAACACCCCCTCCAGCTCGACCCCGGGCGTCGCGTCCACCAGGGCGGCCAGCCCGGGCGCATCCCCGGGCTCGCAGCCGACCCGGCGCATGCCGGTGTCGACCTTCAGGTGCACGGACGCGGTCGTCCCCTGCCCGGACGCAGCGGACGCGGCCTCCGCGATCGACGCGGCGTCGGCCACGCACAGCGTCAGCCCCGCCGCCACGGCCGCGGCGACCTCCTCGCCCCGGGCCGGCGAGAACTTCAGGATCGGCAGGCCCACCCCAGCGGCCCGCAGTTCGAGGCCCTCCGAGGTCGTCGCCACGCCCAGCCAGTCGGCC
>JAGQUI010000158.1 GCA_020438595.1 Propionibacteriaceae bacterium
CGCACTGCTGGTGGGCGCGCTCTGCGGCCTGATCAACGCAACCGTGATCGTTGCCGGACGGGTCCCACCGATGATCGCCACCCTCGCCGGCCTGACCGCTTTCAAGGGTATCGCTCAGCTCATCTCAGACGGCCGCGCCCAGGGCTACACCGGCGCAGATCCGGTGTTCAAGGCCCTCGCACGAGGATCCCTGATCGGCATCCCCACCCTGGTCTGGGTACTGATCATCGCCGCGGTGTCGCTGCACGTAATCCTCCAGTTCACCAAGGTCGGACGCAACATCTACGCCGTCGGCGGCAACGACAAGGCCGCGAGACTCTCCGGAATCGACATCAACCGCTACATCGTCGGCGTCTTCGTGGCCTCCGGGGCCATCGCAGCGCTCGCCGGGATCCTGATCACTGCCCGAACCGGCTCCGGACAGCCCGTGTCCGGTTCCGAAGGACTGGAGTTCCAGTCCATCACGGCAGCGGCGCTGGGCGGTGTCGCCCTTCGGGGAGGCAAGGGGTCGATCGGTGGCACGATCCTAGCCGTGATCCTGCTCGGCATCCTGCTCAACGGGATGACCCTGCTCGGCGTGAACCCGTTCTGGCAGAACCTGGCTCAGGGCGTCCTCCTGGTGGTCGCAGTGGTGGTTCAGCAGGCACGCTCGGGCGAGCGCAGGGTGGGGCTACCGAAGTAGTCGGGCTCGCGAGGGTCGCGGCCTCGGATCGCGGCCCTCAGCCCTTGTTGGTGTTCCGGTACGCCCGCGGGCTCTGTTCGTGCAACTCGCTGAAGCGTCGCGAGAAGTAGGCCACATCTTCGTAGCCGACCTCACGCGCGATCACCGCCACCGGCTTGTCCGAGGTGTCGAGCAGGGAGCGAGCGCGCTGCATTCGCAGCAGCGTTCGGTATTGCATGGGGGCGTAGCCGGTCTGGCTCTTGAAGAGCGCGGTCAGGTGCGAGGGAGAGAGGTTAACGCGAGCGGCAAGATCGGCGATGGCCAGGGGCAACTCGAGATCCTCGGCGAGTACCTCCTTGATCTCCTCCACCGGTCCATCGTGTGGGCTGACGCGCCCGGCTGCAAGCGTGGTGAGCAGGTGCCAGGCAGCACCGGATGCCGCAAGAAGGCTGGGAAGGGTCTCATCCCGCTCCAGGTGCTCGATCGATTCGCGGATCAGGTCTGTGCACTGGGCCAGCGCGGGGACGGGGAGGACCGGTCGTTGTCTGGTGACGCCGCACGCGTCCACCAGCGTGTCCAGTTGGGCGCCTTCGAGGTGAAGCCACCAGATCGTCCAGGGATCCTGCGCTTCGGCTCCGTAGGAATGCGGGGTACGCGTGGGAATGATCAGTGCCTGCCGTGGGCCGATCTGGTGGCGGACGCCGTTCACCTCGGCCCAGCCATGCCCGTGGGTGCAGAGGATCACCACGGTCTGACCGGCCCCGTGGGGTCGGACCCGGCCATGAGAGGTCGCGTGCGGGAAGTGCCCACAGTCAGTCACGACCAGCTGGGAAGTCACCGGGGCCTCCAGCGCCGTCCGGATGATCGAGCGAGGCACCACCCGCAGCTTCTGACCCGGGAAACCCTCTCGCTTGTACTGCAGCCTCTCGTCAGACACGAACAGAGTCTCGTCCAAGTGGCGAGTCCACGTCCAGTGTTGGGCGGAGCGAGCCGAGGCTGGCCGGGGACATCGGCTGGCAGTCCGCATCCTGCGCGCCCGGCGGTATGGAAATCGATCGGTGCGGATCCTGGCCTGGTGGTGGCTACTCGACGGCACCGTCTGTGGCGAAGATCCTTGTTTTGTCCAAGTTTCCCCTCGGTTCGGCCCCGAAGGGCTAGGCGATCCCGACCTAGCCTCGAGGAGTGGCCGGCTACGACGCCGCGCTATCCAGGACCCACCCGCTCAACCCGGGCGGCAGCACGAAGGAGGTCAGCGATGACCACGGAATCGGACGCTATTGCGGTCGAAGGAGCGAACACGGTTGCGGCACCCGGTCAGCCGATCCTGCTTCCCGAGGCGCCGGAAGCGCTACGCCCGGCGCTCGGCCGCGGCGAAGCGGTCGCCTGGAGCGAGCCGCTCAACATCCGCACCTATGCGACGGGAGAACCCAGCAAGTACCCGATGTACCTCGATCAGAGGGTCTACCAGGGTTCCAGCGGCAAGGTGTACCCGCTGCCGTTCATCGAACACGTCGCAGACACCGCCACCATGCAGGCCTGGCAGGCCGTCCATCTCGAGAACGAGTTCGTGCGCCTGGTCGTCCTCCCCGAGATCGGTGGTCGGATCCACATCGGCTACGACAAGAGCACCGACTACGACTTCTTCTACCGCAACAACGTGATCAAGCCTGCGCTGGTCGGGCTCGCAGGACCGTGGATCAGCGGCGGTGTCGAGTTCAACTGGCCGCAGCACCACCGCCCCGCCACCTATCTTCCGGTCGAGACCACCATCGAGCACGGCGAGGATGGCTCGGTCACGGTCTGGTGCGGTGATCACGACCCGTTCGCCCGGATGGCCGCCCAGCACGGGGTGCGGCTGCACGCGAACAGCTCGGTCGTGGAACTCGTGGTGCGATTGCAGAACCGCACCAGCGAGCGACAGACCTTCCTGTGGTGGGCCAACGTCGCAGCGCGCGTGCATGACCAGTACCAGTCCTTCTTCCCCGAAGACGTTCGTTATGTCGCCGACCACGCACGGCGGGCACTCACCGCGTTCCCCAGTGCCGACCGGCCCTACTACGGAGTCGACTACCCCGCACTTGCCTCGGGCGATCCCGGTGCGGACCGGATCGACTTCTACCGGAACATCCCGGTACCAACCTCCTACATGATCGTCGACTCCGAGCAGGACTTCTTCGGAGGCTACGACCACGCCGCCGGCGCCGGCTTCGTGCACTGGGCAGAGCGCCGCCTCTCTCCGGGCAAGAAGCAATGGACCTGGGGCAACGCGCCCTTCGGCCACGCCTGGGACGCTCAGTTGACTGACGACGACGGGCCCTACGTCGAGCTCATGGCCGGTGTCTACACCGACAACCAGCCCGACTTCACCTGGCTCCTGCCCGGCGAAACCAAGGTCTTCACGCAGTACTGGTACCCGATCCCCGCGATCGGCCCAGCCCATCAAGCAACCCCCGACGCCGCGGTGCACGTCGACCGGGACCGTGGCGTCCGTGCCCTTTTCGCAGTCACGTCGCCCCATCGCGACGCAGTCATGCAGATCGTCGACGGCGCAGATGTGCTAGCACGCGTCGTCCAGAACCTCGAACCCGGCATGCCCGCGACACTTGAGTGGGACTCACCGCTGCCTGCTGGCGCCTGCGTCGAACTGCGCGATGACTCCGGGCGCCTCCTGGTGCGCTGGACCCCGACCGAGGCCAGTGCCGAAGAGCCCTGGGTTGCGACGGAACCGCCGGAGGCTGAGTCGATCGAGTCGGTCGAAGAGCTGTACCTGACGGGCCTCCACCTGAGCCAGTACCGCCATCCGACCCGATCCCCGCTGCCCTACTGGAATGAAGCGCTCTCGCGCGATCCCAGCGATGTGCGCACCAACCTCGCGTTGGCCGACCAGCACTACCGCGCCGGCCGCTACGAGGAGAGCCTGTGCCGGACGAGGATCGCCCTCGCCCGACTGACCCGGCGCAACGCCAACCCCACCGACGCGGAAGCCTTCTTCCTCGAAGGGCTCGCCCTGCGTCGGTTGGGTCGAACCACGGAAGCGCAGCAAGCCTTCGGCAAGGCCGCCTGGGACGGTACCTGGGCCGCCGGCGCAGGCTTCGAACTCGCACAGACCCTCGCCGCCGAGCAGCACAACCGGGCAGCGCTGAGAGTGCTGGACACACTGGACCCTGCCGTCGGTCACGACCCGCGCCGGCCGGCACTCCGGGCGATCCTGCTCGGACGCCTCGGCGAGGCTGATGCCGCTGACCTGGTCGTCCGGGATGCGCTGCTGGCCGACCCCCTGGATGCGACCCTGAGGGTCCTCGCCGGCCTGCCGGTGAGCGAGGACGCTGGGCTGTTGATCGACATCGCGCTCGACTTCAAGAAGGCCGGGGCCCTCCAAGCTTCACTCAACATTCTGGAGCGCGCCGCCTCGGCACCCGCGACGAGCGCGGGCAACCTTGCTCCGATCGCGCACTACATCGCCGCCACGGTCGCCGCCGCGATGGGTCGCGAGGAAGAGGCCGGGCGCCATCGCGAACTCGCGCGCACACTCGATCGGACATGGGCGTTCCCGTTCGGCCTGGACCAGCTGGATGCGCTGGTCGAGGCACTCGATGCCGAACCCGATGACGCCGTGGCACACAGCCTGCTCGGCATGCTGCTCTTCGCCCACGGCCGGCGAGCGGAGGCCATGCAAGCATGGGAATGCGCGATCGATCTCGGGCTCGAGGACGCCGTGCTGTACCGCAACGCGGGGCTGTCCGCCTACAACATCGGGCATGACGACTCCCGCGCCTGGCGTCGATACGAGCAGGCGATAGCGCTGGCACCCACCGATTCCCGGCTGCGCTACGAGCAGGACCAGTTGGCGATCCGTCTGGGCCAGACGACCCGGGAGCGACTTGATCGACTGGACAGATTCCGGGACCTGGTCCTGCAGCGGGACGACTTCACGATCGCCTTCGTGCGGCTACTCGTCGCGGAGGGCCGGGCTGCCGAAGCGTACGAGATGCTGCTGTCCCGGAGCTTCCACCCCTGGGAGGGCGGCGAGGGCGAGGCGATCTCTGCCTGGGACGAAACCCTTGCTGCGCTTGGCCTGCCGATCGCCGATCCTCCAGCGAGCCTGGGCGAGGGCCGGGCCCGCTACGTGCCCCCGGCGGCCGTCCGCGACGACGGCGAGACCGACTACTTCGCTACCAGCCTTCCCGAGTTGCTGCTGTTCCACCGCGAGACCAGCGACGAGTAGGGATGGCCGTCACCGGAACTCAGTTCGTCCTCGAGCACGCCGACTACCAAGCCGAGGTGGCCAGTGTCGGCGCCTCCCTACGCACATTGCGCTACCGCAGCCGGGACCTGATCGTCGGGTTCGAGCCCGACGAACTGCGTCCCGCCATGAGGGGGACGTTGCTCGCACCGTGGCCGAATCGGACCGCCGACGGGCGCTACGAGTTCGCGGGACGGGACAGGCAGCTGCCCTTGAATGAGCCCGAACTGGGGAACGCCGCGCACGGCCTGGTCGCCTGGCAGGACTTCGTGCCGGTGACGGTGGAGGCGGATCGGCTCGTCCTCAAGACCACGATTCAGGCTCAGCCCGGCTATCCATGGCAGGTCGACCTCAGCGTGCACTTCGACCTCGACGAACACGGGTTGCGCCAGGAGGTGGTCGCCACCAACCGAAGCGACTCTCCAGCACCGTTCGGGGTAGGCGGGCATCCGTACGTGCTCGCGGGCCGCTGCCAGCCGCACGCTATCGACGGATGGAGCCTGGAGCTGTCCGCGGAGCAGGTGATGCTCGTCTCCACGGACCGATTGTTGCCGGTCGCGATCGTGGACGTGGCCGACCATGCTTCAGGACTGTTCGACTTCAGGTCCGCGCGGCCTATTGCGGACACCCGACTGAACAACGCCTTCACCGCGTTCGAGCGGGACGCCTCGGGGATCGCCCGGGTGGTAGTGACTGATCCGGGCGGAACGGGAGTCGAAGTCTCATTCGACGAGCGCTGCGCCTGGGCCCAGATCTACAGCGCGGACGAACCCCGTGCCGTCACGGACCGCCACGGAATAGCGATCGAGCCGACAACCTGTCCGCCCGACGCGTTCAACTCCAAGCGTGATCTCGCCGTGATCGCCCCCGGTGCGTCGTCGACCGCGGGATGGCGAATCCGGGCGTTGAACATCTCGCGACCACGGACCATGGAGTGACTACCAGCCTGCGCGGAGTGATTCCCGAAGCATGCGATTCGGCCGTGAGGCGTCTCGGGGAACCGACCTGTGGATTCCCCGATGTGACGTCCCCGATGTGACGTCCCCGATCAGCTGGTGGCCTAAATCGAACAAGCGATCGTACTCGTGCCACTCGCGTGCCACAAGCAGGGGTGTTCAAGGGGGTTGGAGGGGGAGTGAGCGGGCTGTTGTGAGCGTGAAGGGGGAGTAGGGGGAGCTGCTGGGCGGATTCCCAAGCTGACAGTGCGGGTTCGATTCCCGTCATCCGCTCCATGCGAAAGGCCTTGTCAGAGGCACCTTCGGGGTCCAGTAAACACCGCTCTCGCCGACCGTGTTACCTGAACCTGATACCTGGTCAGGTCACATTCGAGGTAACACGGTCACTTCGGCCGGGCGGCATCGAGCAGCGCAAGTAACGTCTGGCTACGCTGAACACTCTCGACGGTGTCTGTCTTGAGCCCGGCGGAACATCAGCTCGAAAGACTGAGGCCCCGATGTCGCCTAGCCCGCCCCTTGGGGGAGCGCGCCCCTCTCCGGCCCGGTGTACTGCCGGGATGCGGCGAGCGAGCGATGGGCACC
>JAGQUI010000159.1 GCA_020438595.1 Propionibacteriaceae bacterium
TCCGCCTACCTGCGCCGCCACGGTGTCACCGACGCCGACCTCGACCTGCTGCGCGAGAAGCTGGTGCAGCCGGACGGTCGCTGAGGAGCGGCCGGCTGAGGCTCACCGCAGGACGGGCCCTGAGGAGCGTCCGGTGAGGAACGAGCCGGACGCGTCACGAAGGGCTGCCGCGGCACCCGACCAGCCCGCCGGCTTGATCGCGACGCTCGAGGCGCCGCCCGTTCCGGTCGTCGGCGTCCCCGACGATCCGCGCACCGGCGAACCGCGTGTTCCCCTGGTCGTGCTGGTCGCCTCCGTGCTCAGCTACCTCGCCGTCGCAGGAGTGACCGTCGGCCTGCTCCTGGTCTACTGGGACGCCGTCCCGAAGGAGAACTTCGCCAACGCGTCCTGGCTGATGGGCCAGTTCGTCACCGAGCCCGGCTCGATCGGCCGCGTGCTGCTCGCCGTCGCCGTCACCGTGATCACCCTGCTGATCGCCGTCCCGCTGGCCATCACCGGCTACTACGCGTGGGCCGGCTACCGCTGGTCGCGGATCAGCGGCCTGGTCGGCGCCGTGCTGAGTTTCGGCGCCCTCACCCTGAACGTGTACGCCTGGTCGACGATCCCGCTCGCCGCGCTCGCCGCAGGCCTGCTCTGGCTGCCGCCGGCGTCCCGCTACTTCCTCGCTTGGCGCGCCCGCCGCCACCCGCAGGAGGTCTTCGCCCCGCCGACCGTCGACGTCTTCTACGGCCCGCTGCCGAAGTACCGCACCGACTGACTCACCGCAAAGTGGACAGTATTGGCCGTAGTCGGCCGATATTGTCCACTTTGCGTGTGATCGGGGCGGCCTCAGGGCTCCAGGGGCAGCAGCAGGGCCCCGGCGTGGGGCGGCAGCACGACCGACGAGCCGACCAGGCGCGCACCGGACGGGGACGCCCAGCGCAACTGGTGGCGTCCGCCGAGCTCGACGGTGGCCTCGGCGTCGCCGAAGTTGACCGCGACCGCGAGCCCCGCGCGCCGCATCAGGAACCAGCGCGCGTCCTCGTCCACCTCGCAGCTGGTGCGGGTCAGCACCGGGTTGCTCAGCTCGGCGTACTGCCGCCGCAGCGCGACCAGGGTGCGGTAGGCGTCCAGCACCACCTCGTGGCGGCCGGTGCCCACCTCCGTCCAGTCCAGCTTCGCCGAGACGAACGTGGCCGGGTCCTGCGGGTCGGGCACCGCGCCGGTGTCCCAGTCCATCCGGGAGAACTCGGCGAGCCGGCCCTCGGTGACCGACCGCGCCAGGTCCTCCTCCGGGTGCCCGGCGAAGAACGGGAACGGCGTGCTCGCCGCCCACTCCTCACCCATGAACAGCATCGGCGTGAACGGTGCGGTGAGCGTGACCAGGGCGGCACAGGCCAGCTGGTCGTCGTCCAGCTGCCCGGCCGGGCGGTCGCCCCGCGCACGATTGCCGACCTGGTCGTGGTTCGAGCTGCACACGACCAGGCGCCAGCCCGGCGTGTTCTCCCGGTCGAGCGGGGCGCCGTGGTCGCGGCCGCGGAAGCTCGACCAGGTGCCGTCGTGGAAGAAGCCGCCCTCGCACACCTTCGCCAGCGCCGACAGGGGCGCGAAGTCGGCGTAGTAGCCGTCGGTCTCCCCGGTCAGCGCCACGTGCAGCGCGTGGTGGAAGTCGTCGCTCCACTGGGCGTCGACGCCGTACCCGCCGGCCTCCCGCGGACGGACCAGCCGCGGGTCGTTCTGGTCGGACTCCGCGATCAGCGTGAGCGGACGCCGCAGGTGCGCGGACAGGTCGGACGCGACCAGGCCCAGCTCCTCCAGCAGGTGCACCTCGGAGGTGTCCACCAGCGCGTGCACCGCGTCCAGCCGGAGCGCGTCCACGTGCATGTCGACGAACCAGAACCGCAGGTTCTCCGCGATCAGCCGGCGCACCCCTTCGCTGTGCTCGCCGTCCAGGTTGATCCGGGTGCCCCAGCCGCTCTGCCCGTCCTCGGACTCCGCACTGTGCAGGTACGGCCCGAACGCCGGCAGGTAGTTGCCGCTCGGCCCCAGGTGGTTGTAGACCACGTCCTGCGCGACCGCCAGGCCGAGCCCGTGGCAGGCGTCCACGAAGCGGCGGTAGGCGTCCGGTCCGCCGTACGGCTCGTGGACGGCGAACCACGCCACCCCGTCGTAGCCCCAGCCGCGGTCGCCGTTGAAGGCGCTCACCGGCATCAACTCGACGACGTCGACACCGAGTTCGACCAGGTGCGGGAGCTGTGCGATCGCGGCGTCCAGCGTGCCCTCCGGGGTGAACGTGCCCACGTGCAACTCATAGATGAGGGCGCCGGCGAGCTGGCGGCCCGTCCAGGCCTGGTCGTGCCAGGTGAAGCCGTTCGGGTCGAACGTGCGGGACAGCCCGTGCACGCCGTAGGGCTGCCAGCGGCTGCGCGGGTCGGGCAGCGGCGTCGGGTTGTCGTCGACGAGGTAGCCGTAGTCGGCCCGGCCCAGCGGCTCGGGCTCGGTCGGCGTCCACCAGCCGTCGGACGCGCGGGTCATCGGCACCACCCGGTCGGCCACCTGCAACCGGACGCGCTCCGGCAGCGGCGCCCACACGTCGAAGCGGCCGCGCTCCCCCGCCCGGCGCTCCTCGCGCACCAGCAGCGCCACCGGGTACTCGGCGAAGACGTCGCCGAGCAGCACGCCGCCGTGCTCGTCGGGGGCCACCCGCCGCCCCGAGACCTGGTCGCGCCAGCGCCCCTCCGGCAGCGGGATCCAGGTGCCGCGCCAGCCGCCCGCCGCGGCCAGGCCCACCGGCAGCCGCGTGGCCAGGGCGATCGCCCCGCCGCGGTCGAAGCCGACCAGGTGGGCCGCCGCCGGCCCCTGCGCCTCGATCGGGACGTAGGTGGTGAACAACTCCGGTCGGTCGCGGTGCAGGGTGAGGGCCTGGTGGCAGAGCAGCAGCTTCGCCGCGCCGTCGTCCTCGAGGGCGTCCGAGAGCGGCGGACGCGCGCCCGTGCGGATCTCGGCGAGCAGGTCGGAGCGCGCCTCGAAGTCGACCGGGAGCCGGTTGTCCGGGTCGACCAGGTTCAGTTCCCACAGCTCGCTGCCCTGGTACAGGTCGGGCACGCCGGGGATGGTCAGGTCGAGCAGCTTGGCGGCGAGCGCGTTGCTGCGTCCCGGGGCGACCACCGCGTCGAGCACCCGCTGCAGCACGTCGGCCACCCGCGGATTGTCGAAGGCGGCGTCCACGCACGCCTGGATCGCGCCCTCGTAGCCGACGTCAGGGACGATCCAGTTCGTGCGCTCGCCCGCCTCGCGCATCGCCTTCTCGGCGTAGGCGTGCAGGCGTTCCCTGCTGGCGGGCCACACACCGACGATCGCCTGCCAGAGCAGGTTGCCGAAGCCGGTGTCCGGCACTTCGACGAGTTCGAACAGCTCGGCCAGCGCCTGCGCCCACAGCTCGGGCACCTCGGCGAGCACGCTGATCCGGGCGCGGACACCCTCACCGCGCTTGGTGTCGTGGGTGGTGCCGGCGACCATCGCGACCGGCCACGCCAGCTGGCGGGCGAGCATCAGCTCGTGGAACTCGTCCACCCCGACCGAGAACAGGCTGGGGTCGCCGCCCACCTCGTTCAGCGAGGTGAGCCGGGACCAGCGGTAGAACGCGCCGTCCTCGACGCCCTTGGCCATCACCATGCCGGAGGTCTGCTGGAACCGCTGGGCCGGCCCGGACGCCCCGTCCGCGAGCACCGGGTAGAGCACGTCCAGCTCGCCGCCGAGGTCGGGGCGGTGCTCCCAGGCGAAGCCGAAGGCGCGGTCGAGGTGCTCGCGCCCCTCGGGCAGGTAGGAGCGGTACACCTCGAAGTCGGCGAGCAGCTCCGCGACGGCCTGGGCGAGCTTCTCCTCGTCCGGCTCGTCGGCGGCGTCCATGCCCGCGATCACCTCGCGGGCGATCCGGCGCACCTCGGAGTTGAGCATGCCGTGGGCCACGGCCAGCTTGCCGTCGTGGATCAGCCGCTCCCAGTGGACCTCGCCGCCCCGCAGCCGGTTCTCCAGTTCGGTGAGCGGCGCCTCCCCCGCCGGGTCGACGAGGACGCGGTCGATCAGCGCCATCGCGTCATACCCTGTAGTACCGGCGGTGGCCCACGTGGACGGCAGCTCCTCGAGCACGGCCTGGCCGGAATCGCCCTCCCGGATGGCCAGGATCTTCTCCACGAGCACGTACGCGCCGCCGGTCAGCGCCGCCAGGTCGTCGAGGTACTTGCCGGGATCGCGCAGTCCGTCCGGGTGGTCGACCCGCAGGCCGTCCACCAGCCCCTCGTCGAACCAGCGCCTGATCTCCGCGTGCGACTTCGCGAACCACTCCGGGTCCTCGACCCGGATCGCGACCAGGGTGTTCACCGCGAAGAAGCGGCGGTAGTTCAGCGTCCGGTCGGCCTCACGCCAGCCGACCAGTTCGTAGTGCTGGCGGGCGTGCACGGCGTTGGGGTCCTCGTCGCTGCCGCGGGCGGTGTCGGGCGCGAGCGGGAAGCGCTGGTCGTGGTAGTGCAGTTCGCCGCCGAGCACCTGAAGGTGGTCGATGCGGCCCTCCGGCAGCAGGTCGTCGTCGCCCACCACGGGAATGCGCAGCCGCCCGCCGCCGGCCGCCCAGTCGATGTCGAACGCCGACGCGTACGGCGACTCCGGGCCGTGGGTGAGCACGTGCCACCACCACTCGTTCTCCCACGGCCGCGCGACGCCGACGTGGTTGGGCACGATGTCGACCAGCACCCCCATGCCGAGCCGGCGGGCCTCGGTGGCCAGCGCGGCCAGACCGGACGCGCGGCCGCGGGACGGATCGATGGCCCGGTGGTCGGAGACGTCGTAGCCGTGCTCGCTGCCCGACTCCGACGCCAGCAGCGGCGACAGGTAGACCCAGTCGACGCCCAGTTCGTGAAGGTACGACAGCGTTCGGGCCGCCGCGACCAGGTCGAAATCCTCGGTGATCTGCAGGCGGTACGTGCTGGCGGGGGTACGCATCACTGTTCGACCCTACCCAAGTCGTCGCCGGGCCCGTCCGCGTCCCGGGATGGGGTGACGCGATCCGGCCACCCGCCGCCCGGATCGTGACAGCTGGTCACCGTGTGACTCGTTGAGCGGCCGGATCACGACAGGCCTCGCTTCCGGTCCGCGCGCTCCGGTCCCGTCCGGGGACCGGGTCGCGATCTGGCCGCTCGCCGCGTCCCACCCGTCACGGACGCCACGCGTCAGGGCTCGAGCGGCCGGATCACGACACGCTTACCCACGTCAGGCCTCGTCGGGCTCGGTCGCGCTGCCCTGGGTCAGCACCGCCACGGACGCGGCGGCCGACAACGGGGGCTTCGCGGCGACGCCCCTGTGCTGGGTCAGCACCAGCACGCTGTGGCCGGCCAGCGCCCGGGTCGAGCCCGCGGGAAGGGGCTTCGCCTCGACCGCGTCGGCTGCGGTGTCCACCGCCACGTCCCAGGCGTCCGCGTACTCGTCGGCCGGCAGCGTGACCTGCACGGCGTCGGTACCGCCGTTGAAGTAGAGCAGGGCGTGGGTGTCGGTGATCGGGTTGCCGGTCTCGTCCGTGCTGGGGATGCCGTGGCCGTTCAGGTACATGCCGATCGAGCGGGCACCGTCCGCGTGCCAGTCGCCGTCCCCCATCGGACGACCGTCCGGGTGCAGCCAGACGATGTCGTTCAGCCGCTGCTCGTCGCCGACCCGCACCGCGCTGCCGGTGAAGAACCGCTTGCGCCGGAAGATCGGGTGCTCGGCACGCAGCCGGGCCACGGTGGCGGTGAACTCCATCAGCGGGGTGTCCATGGCGTCCCAGTGCACCCAGGAGAGCTCCGAGTCCTGGGCGTAGGTGTTGTTGTTGCCGTCCTGGGTGCGGCCGAGCTCGTCGCCGTGCAGCAGCATCGGCACGCCCTGGCTGAGCATCAGGGTGGTGAGGAAGTTCCGCTGCTCCCTGGCCCGCGCCGCGAGCACCTCCGGGTCCGAGGTCGGGCCCTCGACGCCGTGGTTCCAGGACCGGTTGAAGCTCTCGCCGTCCCGGTTGCCCTCGCCGTTCGCCTCGTTGTGCTTCTCGTTGTAGGCGACCAGGTCGTGCAGGGTGAACCCGTCGTGCGCGGTGACGAAGTTCACGCTGGCCACCGGACGCCGGCCCGAGTGCTCGTACAGGTCGGCCGAGCCGGCGAGCCGGGCGGCGAACTCGCCGAGGTTGGGCTCGCCGCGCCAGAAGTCCCGGACCGCGTCGCGGAACTTCCCGTTCCACTCGCTCCACTGGGGCGGGAAGTTGCCCACCTGGTAGCCGCCGGGGCCGACGTCCCACGGCTCGGCGATCAGCTTCACCGTGCGCAGCAGGGGGTCCTGGTGCACCGCGGCGAGGAACGGCGAGCGCTCGTCGAAGTCCATGCGCTCGCGGGTGAGCGCCGTGGCCAGGTCGAAGCGGAAGCCGTC
>JAGQUI010000015.1 GCA_020438595.1 Propionibacteriaceae bacterium
GCTCCCCTTCCCGGGTCGTGGAGGACTTCCACGCGGTCCGGATCATCTACGCGGCCAGCTGTGCTGCACCGACCGACCCGGTGGTGCACGACGAGGGCGGCACCACGGCGGCCGCGGTCTGGGTGCCGCTGGACCGCTGGGCGCGGATGGCGTGGTCGACCGGCGCCCGCGTCCTGCTCGATCGCCACCTGCGCGACCTCGTCCACTCCGGCCTGGTCCCGCGCTGACGCACGTCCGTCCGAGGAGTTATCCACAACTTCTGTCCCAGGGGGTTCCCGAAGGGCACGGCCGGGCTCCACGCTGGGACGATGCGCACGCCCCACCCCTGGATCCTGCCGACGCAACCAGCGACGCGCGCACTGCTCGTGGCGAGCGGAGCCAGCGTCGCGATGATTGAGACCCGGTTGCGCTGCGGCGATCTGATCCGCCTGCGGCAGGGGGTCTACCTCGCCGCGGCCGCCTGGCCGGACGACCCGGCCGCCCAGCACCTCATGCTTGCCCGCGCCGAGCTGGTGATGAATCCCCTCGCGGTCATGTCGCACGCGAGTGCGGCGATCGCGTGGGGGCTGCCCTCTCCCGGCTTCGGTGCCTGGCACCTCGCACCGGTATCAGTCACTGTGCCCGCGGGAAGTGGCCGTCGATCTCGCCGGACGCGAGCCGACCACCACGTGATGAGGCTGCCGGCCGCGCAGGTCACCCGGGACGCCGAGGGCTACCCGCTGACGACGGTCGCCCGCACCGCGGTCGACCTGGCCGAAGGCCTGGAGCTCCCCGGCCAACTGGTCCTGCTGGACGCTGCCTCACGGTTGCTGTGCGCGTCCATGGTCACCCGCCCCCGGCGCAGCGACTACGCGAACCAGCGGCTTGCCGACGCGGCCCGGGACCAACTCCGCGTGGCAGCAGCAGGGCGCCATCGGGGCCTCCCGTTCGCCATCGACCGGGCAAACCCCGCGAGGGAGTCCCCGGCCGAATCGTTGTCGGCCGGCCACTTCGAACTCGCCGGACTTCCACGGCCGGTCTGTCAGCCCCGGATGGAGACCCACCTGGGGGTCGTCTACCCGGATTTCTGGTGGCCGGAGCAGAACCTGATCGGCGAGTGCGACGGGGCGGTCAAGTACGAGGACGCGAACGCCTACGCGATGGAGAAGGAACGCGAGCAGGCACTCCGTGATCTCGGCCACGGGGTCGTGCGCTGGCTCGCCAAGGAGATCATGGCCCGGCCGCAGGTCGTGGTCGACAGGGTGTCCCGCGATCTGGGGCTGTGACCCACGATTGTCGGGTTATCAGCTCGTGCGGAGCAGCCTGAGGAAGCCTGACCCACTTTTATCGGGTTCTGGAGTCGTCCGCGGACCCCATAGCCCTACAAAAGTGGGTTGGTCCGCCGACAGACCCGAGAGGCCCCGGGATAACCCGACAATTGTGGGTCGCGCATGGCAAGGGCCCCGGCGATCACCCGCCGGGGCCCTCAGCTCAGGGGTTACCGCCGGAAGTACGACAGCAGCCGGAGCAGCTCGATGTAGAGCCAGACCATCGTCACGGTGAGGCCGAACGCACCCCGCCACGACTCCGACGACGGGGCGCCCATCGCGACGCCCTGCTCGATGAAGTCGAAGTCGAGGATCAGGTTGAACACCGCCAGGCCGACGCCGATCGCCGAGGCGATCAGGGCGATCACCGTCAGGTTGCCGGCCTGGATGAACGCCATGCCGAAGAACGAGAGGACGAAGTTGATCAGGAGCACGCCCGCGTAGGCCATGGTGCCGATCAGCACCATCTTGCGGAACTTGCTGGTGACCCGGATCCGGAAGAGCTTGTAGACGGCCAGCGTCATGCCCGCGGCCACGAAGGTGCCGATCACGGCCGGCATCACGATGCCCGGGTACATGTACTCGAACACCTTGCTGACCGCACCGAGGAACACGCCCTCGATCGCGGCGTAGGCCAGCACGAACGCGGGGTTCACCCGGCGCCGGAAGCTGACCAGCATCACCACGCCGAAGGCGACCAGGCCGGACACGATCCAGATCGGCATCAGCAGGGAGTCCGGCAGGAACATGTAGCTCAGCGCCGCCGTGGCGATCACCGTGCCGAGCGTGATCGCGGTCTTCGTGATCACGTCGTCGATCGTCATCCGCCCAGCCACCGGGGCCTGCGGCTGGAACTGCTGGGCGTTCGCGTCGGTGTAGCCGTAGGGCTGTCCCGGCACCTGGCCGGGCTGGGCGTACGGGGTGGACGCGTTCGGCTGGCCCTGGTACTGGCCGTACTGGGTCTGCTGGGCCGGTTCCACCTGCCACGCGTCGGGCCGGGAAAGGACCGGGTTGCTGCTGCGCATCTGCTGCTTTCCTCCTTGGCTGGCGACGGCTCCCGCCGTCGTCGGATCTCCATGGTAGATAACTCCGCTGTGGGGTTGCTGTGTTCCACCCTGACCGAACCCTGATCCGCGACCCTGAATCCCGGTTGCCGGGGCGTCCCGCGCGCCTCGGACACCTGCGCCCGTCCGAACCGTAGAACGGGGGCATGGCCCGCCAAGAGCTGAAGAACACCGCCTACGAGATCTTCGTCGGCCTGCTGTCGCTGGTCTCGATCCTGAACATCGCACTCCTGTACGCCTACCGCGACGACCCGGCGACCCTCCAGATCCTGGTCGTGATGGACGGGCTGTTCAGCGTCATCTTCATCGGCGACTTCGTGTACCGCTTCGCCACCGCCTCGTCGGGGTGGGCGTACTTCTTCCGCCAGTTCGGGTGGGCGGACCTGCTGGCCAGCCTGCCGCTGCCGAACCTGAAGCTCCTGCGCCTGTTCCGGGTGTTCCGGGTCGTGCGGCTCCTGCGCCGCGTCGGGTGGCGGACGTTCGTGCGGACCCTGGTCAAGGACCGGGCCGGCGGCACGCTGCTCACCCTGTTGCTCATGGGCGTGCTGGTGATGGAGTTCGGCAGCATGGGCATGCTGGCCATCGAGCAGAACGCGGACGGGGCGAACATCACCACCGGCACCGACGCCCTCTGGTACACGCTGGTCACGATCTCGACCGTCGGCTACGGCGACCACTACCCCGTCACCCGGAGCGGCCAGATGCTCGGCACGATCGTGATCATCGTGGGCGTCGGCATCTTCGGCACGTTCACGGGCTACCTGGCGAACTTCTTCCTCGCCCCGAAGCACGACGAGCCCGATCCGGACGCCCCCGCCGCGGTCTTCCCCGAGCAGGTGGGCGTGCAGGCGAGCCAGGCCGCGCAGCTGCGCGTCCTGCTGAGGCAGTCCGAGGCCACCGTCGCCGAGCTGCGCCGGATGCTGGCCGAGAGTCGCGAGGACGGCGAGCCGGGGACGCCGGGCTAGCTGGCGATCCGGCGGCGGTACGCGGCCATGGCGAAGACGTGGGCCACCACCAGGATGCCTGCGCACCAGGCGAGGGCGACCCAGATGTCGGCACCCACGGGCTGCTCGGCGAGCAGGGCGCGGATCGTGTCCACGATCGAGGTGACCGGCTGGTGCTCGGCGAACCACCGCACGGGACCGGGCATCGTGTCGGTGGGGACGAAGGCCGAGCTGATGAAGGGCAGGAAGATCAGCGGGTATGAGAAGGCGCTCGCGCCGTCGATGGAGTGCGCCGTCAGGCCGGGAACCACTGCGATCCACGTGAGGGCGAGCGTGAACAGGACCAGGATGCCCGTGACCGCCAGCCAGGCCAGGGGCCCGGCGCCGGACCGGAATCCCATCAGGAGTGCGACGAGCACGACGACGATCAGCGAGGCCAGGTTGGCCACCAGCGAGGTCAGGACGTGCGCCCACAGGACTGACGAACGGGCGATCGGCATGGAGTGGAAGCGGTCGAAGATGCCGGACTGCAGGTCGAGGAAGAGCCTGTAGGCGGTGTAGGCGATCCCCGAGGCGATCGTGATCAGCAGGATCCCCGGCAGCAGGTAGTCCACGTACGGGCCCGGTCCGGCGTCGATCGCCCCGCCGAGCACGTAGACGAACATCAGCATCAGGCCGATCGGGGTGATCGCCGTGGTGAGGATCGTGTCAAGGCTCCGGGTGACGTGCTTCAGCGAGCGTCCGGTGAGCACGGCGGTGTCACCGATGAGGTGGGTGGTGGTCATGATGATTCCTCCGTGGTCTTCGGGGTGGACGGGTCGGTCGGTGCGGCGGACCCGCCGGCATGACGCTCGCGGGTTCCGCCGATGAGGGCGAGGAAGACCTCCTCGAGCGTCGGCTGCTTCTCGACGTACTCGACCTCCGCGGGCGGCAGGAGTTGCTTGAGTTCGGCGAGGGTTCCCTCGACCAGGATCCTGCCCTCGTGCAGGATCGAGATCCGGTCGGCGAGTTGCTCGGCCTCGTCCAGATACTGGGTGGTGAGCAGGACAGTCGTGCCACCGCGGGCCAGTTCCCTGACGGCCTGCCAGACATCGATCCGCGCCTGCGGGTCGAGCCCGGTGGTCGGCTCGTCGAGGAAGATCACCGGCGGCTGGCCGATCAGGCTCATCGCGATGTCCAGTCGCCGGCGCATGCCTCCGGAGTAGGTCGCCACCGCTCGGTCCGCGGCGTCCGCGAGGGAGAAGCGCTCGAGGAGCTGCGCGGCCTCTGCGCCAGGATCGCCCAGGTGACGCAGTCGGGCCACCAGGGCGATGTTCTCCCGTCCCGTGAGCACGTCGTCCACGGCCGTGAACTGTCCGGTCAGGCTGATCGAGGCTCGCAGGTCGAATGCGGCGGATACCGTGTCGAAGCCGTTCACCGTGCAGGTGCCGCCGTCTGCGGCGAGCAGGGTGGCGAGGATCCGCACCACCGTGGTTTTGCCGGCGCCGTTGGAGCCGAGAAGGGCGAAGATACTACCGCGCGCGACGTCGAAGTCGACGCCCCGAAGCACCTGTAGCTCGCCGTAGGACTTCTCCAGCCCGCGGACGCGAATGGCCGCTCCGGCGCTCATGCGTGCTCATCCAGTTCCGCGTCCTCGATCGCCCTGGTCAGGCGGGCGCGCTCCTTGTCGATCCACTGCCTGCCGGTGTAGGCGCGGACGAACGTCTCCGCGAAGTCGACCGGGTCGTCACCGACGATCTCGCGGATCGGGGTGCCGTCGGTCGCCGCGCGCTCCCAGAGGTCGGCGAAGTCGGTCACCATCGCGAGGGTCGTCCCGCCGTCCACGACGCCGCCGTAGTACATGAAGTACCTCAGGAAGGCCTTCGCCGAGGCGGAGTACGGTTCGGGCAGGGCGTCGATGCGGGCCCTGTCCCGCCGATAGCGCTTCTTCTCCTCCAGCGAGCCGGTGACCAGTTCGATCCATTTCGCGGCCATGCCCACCTTCCTCCTTCGTGAAGCTGTTCCAGTCGTTCGGCGAGGAAGCCCCAGGTCTCCCAGAACTCCTCGAGGTACGCCCGCCCATTCGCGTTGAGGGAGTAGACCTTGCGGGGCGGGCCCTTCTCGGACGGCATCTTCTCCACATCCACGAGCCCCCGCTGCTCCACCCGGATCAGAAGGGCGTACACGGTTCCCTCCGCGATCTCGGCGAAGCCCTGCTCACGCAGCCGGGCGGTGATGTCGTAGCCGTAGGCCGGCCGGGCGGACAGGATCGCCAGCACGATTCCCTCCAGGGTGCCTTTCAGCATCTCCGTCATCTGCTTGCCCACGACGCGCCTTCCAAGCTATTCAGTGTTACTGACTACTGGTACATAGTAACACTGAATAGCGGGAGGGCAAGGGTCCCGCAGGACGCTCTCCGGGGGTCGCCGGGCTCAGCCGCCAGGCTGGAAGGCTGCGGCCTCACACTCGGGGAAGTCGGGCCGCAGCGGTCCGGACGGTCGCACGACGTCGTCAGCGACTGCTCCTGCCCTCTCGGCCGTTTCCGCCGCGTGGCCGCTGGGGGGACTCCGCCGAATCCGGGCCGCGGGCCGTGACCACGACACAGGGGGGGCCCAGGTGGCGACCCTCGGCCCTCCCCCGGCGTGCCCCCAATGGGATTCGAACCCATACTGTGGCGGGTTTAAGCCGCCTGCCTCTGCCAGTTGGGCCATGGGGGCCCGGCGCGAGTCTAGAGCGGGCGAGGGCTCACCTCGTGTTCGAGGGCCATCTACCGCATCCAGGGCTCTTGTACGGACAAGGGCCCTCGACGAGGATGCTGGCCGTCGAAGCGCAGCGGTGGCCCTCGGCCGCGCTCAGCGCTGCTGCGGCGGCGGCGCGGTGCTCGCGCGCACCACGAGTTGGGGAACGCGCAGCAGCGGGTTCGGCGCCTCCTCGTCGGTGAGGACGGCCAGCACGACCTCCATCGCGTCGCGGCCGAGCTGGGCGAAGTCCTGGTGCATGGTGGTCAGCGGCGGCGAGAAGTGCGCGGCCTCGGGGATGTCGTCGAAGCCGATCACGCTCACCTCGCCCGGCACCGAGCGGCCGGCCTCGGTGAGTGCGTGGATCAGGCCGAGCGCCATCTGGTCGTTGCCGCAGAACACGGCCGTGAAGTCCTCGTCCAGCAGCCGCTGCCCCGCCGCGTAGCCGCTGGCCGCCGACCAGTCCCCCAGCACCGGCTCGTGGGCGACGAGGTCGTGCTCGCCGAGCGCGTCCCGCCAGCCGCGGATCCGCTCCAGGGCGTCCATCGACTCGATCGGACCGGCCACGTGCCGGATGCCGGTGTGGCCGAGGTCGATCAGGTGCCGGACGGCCCGGCGCGCGCCCTGGTACTGGTCCAGCGACACCCGGTGCAGGCCGCTGCCCTGGGACACCACGCCGAGGAACGGCACGCCCAGGTCCATGCTCTGCAGCAGCCCGAGGGTCGCCCGGTTGGACGTGATCAGCACGATCGCCTCCACGTTCTGCCGGACCAGCGTCTCCGCCGCCTGGCGCAGCGCCGCGGCGTCCGCCTGCAGCAGGCTCGCCATGATCACCGCGTAGCGCTCGTCGCGCGCCGCCTCGTTGAAGTGCACGGCCGTCGTGGACGGACCGAACTCGGGCAGCCCGGTGGTGATCAGGCCGATCGTCCGGGAGCGCCGGGTGACCAGCGCCCGCGCCGCCGGGGACGGGATGTAGCGCAGCTGCCTGATCGCCCGCTCCACCCGCTCCCGGGTGGCCGGACGCACGTTGGGCAGGTCGTTCAGCACCCGCGAGACCGTCTGGTGGGACACCCCGGCGAGGCGCGCCACGTCGAAGATCGTGGCGGCCTTGGTGCGTTCCTCTTCGGTCGTCACGGTGCCTGCCGTTCCGGGCTTTCGTCCGGTGGACGCCCTCCCGGGGGACGATGCTACCGACACGGCACGCTCAGGTGCGCCGCGACGTCAGCACCTTCTGCAGGATGATGAACACCAGCAGGAGTGCCCCGATGAAGATCTTCGTCCACCACGAGCTCAGCGTCCCCTCGAAAGTGATGATGGTCTGGATCAGGCCCAGCACCAGCACCCCCAGCGCCGATCCCAGCACGAAGCCGTAGCCGCCCGTGAGCAGCGTGCCGCCGATCACCACCGCGGCGATCGCGTCGAGCTCGGTGCCCACCCCGGTGAGCGCGTAGCCCGAGAGCGTGTAGAACGAGTACAGGATCCCGGCCAGGCCCGAGCAGAAGCCGCTGACCACGTAGACCAGCACCTTCGTCCGGGACGTGGGCAGGCCCATCAGCATGCCGGACTGCTCGCCGCCGCCGATGGCATAGGTGGTGCGGCCGAACCGGGTGTACTGGAGGATCCAGACCGCGACCGCTAGCACGACGAGTGCGATCACCACGCTGGGCGTGATGCTCATCCGGTAGCCGAGGAAGATCCGGTTCGTCGCCAGCCAGGTGAAGACCGGGTCGGTGATGCTGATCGACTCCTTGGCGATGATGTAACACAGGCCCCGGGCCAGGAACATCGCCGCCAGCGTGGCTATGAAGGGTTGCACTTCGAACACGTGGATCATCAGGCCGACCAGCAGGCCCAGCGTCGAGGTGGCGACCAGGATCAGCACCATCACCACGATCGGGTTCCAGCCCAGCTGCAGCAGCCGGGCGGCGATGATCGTGGACAGGGCGAGCACGGCACCCACCGACAGGTCGATGCCGCCGGAGAGGATCACGAAGCTCATCCCCACGGCGAGCACGATCAGGTAGGAGTAGCTGACCAGCAGGTTCAGGATCGTCGTCGCGGAGAAGAAGCCGCGGTAGCGCAGCCCGCCCGCGGTGAACATGAGCAGGAACAGCACCGCCGTGACCAGCACGGGCCCCGACTTGGGGCTGGTGAACACGTCGACGGTGCGGTTCCAGACGCGGCCGAGGCGGCTGTTCGGGACGGACATCGTGGTCATCGGGTCACCACCGCTCCGGTCGGACGAGTGGAGCCCGCGCGGGTCGCGGAGCGCGCTCGCCAGCGGGCGAAGGCCGCGGCCGTGGTCGGCGACTGCAGCAGGCAGACCGCCGTCACCACCGCGGCCTTGAACACCATCGTCGCGATCGGCGGGATGCCGACGGTGTAGACGGTGGTGACCAGGGTCTGGATGACCAGGGCGCCGACCAGGGTCCCGGTCAGCGAGTAGCGGCCGCCGTTCAGCGAGGTGCCGCCGATGACCACGGCGAGGATCGCGTCCAGCTCGATGAACAGGCCGGTGTTGTTGGCGTCCGCAGCGGTCTGGTTGGACGTCAGGATCAGCCCGGCCACGCCCGCCAGCACCGCGGACACGGCGTAGACCAGGAACAGCAGCCCGCGGGCCCGCACGCCCGCCTGCCGGCTGGCCTCGGGGTTGATGCCGACGCTCTCGATCAGCATGCCCAGCGCGGTCTTCCGGGTGAGCAGGGCGATCAGCGCGAGGATCACCGCGGCCACGATGGTCGCGACCGGGATGCCGAGGATGAAGCCCGAGCCGAGGAACTTGAACGGGTCGCTCTGCACGGTGAGGATCTGGCCCTCGGTGATCAGCATCGCGATGCCGCGTCCGGCGGTCATCAGGATCAGGGTGGCGATGATCGGCTGGATGCCCAGCACCGCAACCAGGAAGCCGTTCCACAGGCCCAGCACCAGCGCCAGCGCCAGCGCGACCAGCACAGCGACGGTGACGGTGCCGACGGCGTTGGGGGTGGGCGAGGCGAGGATGATCGAGCAGGCCATCGCGCCGGAGATCGCACAGAGGCTGCCCACGGACAGGTCGATGCCGCGGGTGGCGATGACCAGGGTCATGCCGACGGCGATCATCAGGGTCGGCGCGCCGTTGCGCAGGATGTCGATCAGGCTGCCGAACAGGTGGCCCTCGGAGTTGATCGTGATGGACAGGAAGCCCGGCACGGCGACCACGTTGATCGCCAGCAGCGCGACCAGCATCGCCAGCGGCCAGAACAGCCGGTGCGCCACGGCCCGGCCCAGTACGTTCCTCACGATGCCACCCCCGTCTCGAGTTCGGGATCGACCGAGCCCTCGGCGATCACAGCCAGCAGGTCGTCGACGCTGAGCCCCGCATTCGGCAGGTCGGCGACCTTCCGCCGGTCCCGCAGCACCACGATCCGGTTCGCGAGCCGCAGCACCTCCTCCAGTTCGGCGGAGATGAACAGCACGCTCATCCCGTTCTCGGCGAGGCTGTAGACGAGCTTCTGGATCTCCGCCTTCGCGCCGACGTCGATGCCGCGGGTCGGTTCGTCCAGGATCAGCAGCCGGGGTGCGATCGCCAGCCAGCGGGCCAGCAGCACCTTCTGTTGGTTGCCGCCGGACAGGTTGCGCACCAGCGCGTCCGCGGTGGGCGTCTTGATGTTCAGCGCCTCGATGTAGCTGGCCGCCAGCTCGTCCTGCCGCTTGCGGGGGATCGGCCGGAACCAGCCGCGGTCGGCCTGCAGGGCCAGGATGATGTTGTCGCGGACGGAGAGCTCGTCGACGATGCCCTCGGCCCGCCGGTTCTCCGAGGAGTAGGCGATCTGGTGCTTGATCGCCTGCCGCGGGGTGCGCAGCCGGATCGGCACGCCGTTCACCTTCAGCTGGCCGGCGTCGGTGTGGTCCACGCCCCCGATCAGCCGGGCCAGTTCCGTGCGTCCCGACCCGAGCAGGCCGGCCAGGCCGACCACCTCGCCCGCACCGATGGTGAGGTCGACCGGGGCGATGGCGCCCTTGCGGGTGATCCCCTTCGCGGACAGGAACGTCGCCGGCCGGGCCTCGGTCGCGGCGTCATTCTCCGCCGAGTGGACGCGGCTGCCCAGGTCCTCCAGCGCGGAGAGCTCCTTGCCGATCATGGCCTGCACCAGGTCGATCCGGAGCAGCTCCTCGGTGAGGTACTCCCCCACCAGCTGGCCGTTGCGGAGCACGGTGAGCCGGTCGCTGATCTCGTAGACCTGGTCGAGGAAGTGGCTGACGAACAGGATCGCGACGCCGCGCTCCTTCAGCGAGCGGATCACCCGGAACAGCTCGGCGACCTCCTCGACGTCGAGGCTGGACGTCGGCTCGTCGAGGATCAGCACCTTCGCCTGGATGTCGATGGCGCGGGCGATCGCGACGAGCTGCTGGACGGCGAGCGAGTGGGAGTTGAGCAGCGAGGCCGGGTCGATGTCGAGGTGCAGCCCCTGCAGGATCTCGGCCGAGCGGCGGCGCATGGCCCGCCAGTCGATCCCGCCGAGGCGCCGGGGCTCACGTCCCAGCATCACGTTCTCGGCGACGGTGAGGTTCCCGAGCAGGTTCACCTCCTGGTACACGGTGCTGATCCCTGCGGCCTGGGCCTGCGCGGGACCGGCGAACGTGACCTGCTTCCCGGCGAGCCGGATCACCCCGGTGTCGATGCCGTAGACCCCGGTGAGGGCCTTGATCAGGGTGGACTTGCCGGCGCCGTTCTCGCCCATCAGCGAGTGCACCTCGCCGGGGAACATCCGGAAGTCGACCCCGTCCAGCGCCTTCACGCCGGGGAACGAGATCGAGATGCCGGTCATGTCCACCACGGGCTCGGCGGCACCGTCGGGCGGTTCGGGGATCGTCACTGGGTCAGGCATCGTTGCTCATCTCGGTCGGACTTGCTCCCATCATGGGCCACGCCCCGGGTGGGTGCGCGGAGAGCCACGCACCCACCGTGGGGCGGGGAACGGTACTGCGCCCGAAGGCTCAGTACTTACGGTTCGGCAGGGCCTCCGTGGCCTGCTCCTGGGTGAAGGTGGTCTCCTCGGTGACGATCCGCTGCGGAACGCTCTCGCCGGCGTTCAGCTTCTCCACGATGTCGATCAGCTGCTTGCCCAGCAGGGGCGAGCACTCGACGATGAAGTTGATCTTGCCTTCGGAGAGGGCCTGCATGCCGTCGTGCACGGCGTCCACGGTGACGATCTTGATGTCCTTGCCCGGCACCTTGCCCGCGGCCCCGATGGCCTCGATGGCGCCCAGGCCCATGTCGTCGTTGTGCGCGTAGACCAGGTCGATCTGCGGCTGCGACTTCAGCATGGCCTCCATGACCTGCTTGCCGCCGGCGCGGGTGAAGTCACCGGTCTGGCTGGCGACAACCTTCAGGTTCGGGTTGGAGGCGATCGCGTCCGCGAAGCCGGTGGCCCGGTCGATCGCCGGGGCGGAACCGGTGGTGCCCTCGAGCTGGACGATGTTCACCTGCTCCTTGGCGTCGGCGTACTCGTTGGTGACCCACTCGCCGGCCTTCTTGCCCTCGGCGACGAAGTCCGAGCCCAGGAAGGTGACGTAGAGCGAGGTGTCCTTGGAGTCGACCGCACGGTCGGTCAGGATGACCGGGATGCCCGCGGCCTTGGCCTCACCGAGCACCGCGTCCCAGCCGGTCTGGACGACCGGGGAGAATGCGATGTAGTCGACGTTCTGCTGGATGTAGGACCGGATCGCGCTGATCTGGTTCTCCTGCTTCTGCTGGGCGTCGGAGAACTTGAGCTGGATCCCGGCCTCCTTGAAGGAGTCCTGGATGTCCTTGGTGTTGGCCGTCCGCCAGCCGCTCTCGGCGCCGACCTGGGCGAAGCCGACGACGATGTCGCCGAGCGCCTTGTTGGCAGACCCGCCGGCCGCGTCCCCTCCGGCAGGAGCAGCCCCGGAACTACAGGCAGAGAGCGCCACCACCAGGGCGCCGGCTGCGAAGAGACCGATGGCCTTCTTCATCACACAAACCTCCTTGTTCGGTACCCGGGACGGACGGTGCTGGAAACCACCCGCACGGGACGGCCGCCCTTGGCCGTAGCAAAATGTTAAGGCTCACATGTTAGCCTTCACAATCGCGTCTCAACTTCCGTTATGAAGTCGTTACCAACCCTAGCCCCGGCCTAGGTAGCGTTAACACGATTCAGTATGTGAAACGCTCACAACGAGGCTTTCAGGCCTGAGCCGAGCGGGCGCCCCGCGTGGGTCAGGCCAGCAGGCCGAGCACGATGCCGTCGAGGATGTCGGCCTCGCTGACCACGAGTTCTCCGGGCAGTCGCCGCGCCGCGGTGGCGCAGACCAGCGCGCCGGCGCAGATCACGTCGGCCCGTCCCGGCACCATGGTGGGCAGCGCGGCGACCTCGGCCACAGGGATGGCGAGCAGGCGCCCGGTGAGGTCGGTCAGCTCGCCCCGGGTCAGCACCGAGCCGTGCACCCGCGCGCGGTCGTAGGCCGGCAGGCGCTGCGCGAGGGCGGACAGGCTGGTCACCGTCCCGCCAACGCCCACCCAGCTGGCCACGGCGGCGAAGTCGATCCCGCAGGCGTCCAGCAGTGCGTCCACAATGGTCGCGGGCCGCCGCGATCTCCCCTGCGGCGGGCGGGTCGGAGTGCAGGAACCGCTCCCGCAGGCGCACCGAGCCGACATCGAGCGACACCGCGGCCGAGACGACGCCGCCCCGCCCGAGGACGCACTCGGTCGAACCCCCGCCGATGTCGGTCACCAGCACCGGCTGCCCGAGGCCGGTCAGGGCGCTCACCGCGCCGGCGTAGGACAGCCGGGCCTCCTCCTCGCCGGGGATGACCTCGGCATCCACCCCGAGCCGGGCGCGGACCCCGGCGAAGAACTCGGCGGAGTTCGCGGCGTCGCGGGCCGCGGACGTGGCCACCACCCTGCGGTGCCGCACGCCCAGGTCGTCGAGTTCCGCGCCGAAGTCGGACATGGCGGCGAGGGTGCGGGCCAGCGCGTCCGGGTGGAACCGGCCGGTGGCGTCCACGCCCTGTCCGAGCCGGGTCAGGTGGAGCCTGCGGTCGAGCTCGACCGGGCGTCCGTCGTCGGCCCGGCAGACCAGCAGCCGCACCGAGTTCGTGCCGCAGTCGACCGCGGCGTAGAGCTCCTCAGGCACGGTCGTCCAGGCACGGCCGGGACCAGAACTCGCCGAGCCGGGCCAGCGTCTCGTCGCCCAGCGGGTTCACCCCCGGTCCGGCGGCGAGCGCGTGCGCCGCGAGCACGTGGAGGCACTTCACCCGGCCGGGCATGCCGCCCGCGCTGACCCCTTCGATCTCGGGCACGTGGCCCAGCGCGGCCCGATCGGCGAGGTAGGCGTCGTGGGCGGCGGCGTAGCCGGCGGCGAGTTCGGGGTCGGTGGCCAGGCGTTCGTTCATCTCGACCATCAGGCCGTCGGCCTCGAGCGTGGAGCAGGCGGACGTCGCGCGCGGGCAGGTCAGGTAGTAGGTGGTGGGGAACGGCGTCCCATCCGGGAGCCTCGGCTCGGTGGCCAGCACGGCCGGCCTGCCGCAGGGGCAGCGCCAGGCGACCCCGGCCACTCCCCTGGCCTCGCGGCCGAGCTGGGCGGCGACGGTCTCTGCGTCAGCGGGGGTCAGCGGTTCCAGCACGCGCGCCATTGTGGCACGCCTAACGCCTCCGTTCCGGTCGAGCGCCTCCGCTCGAGCGGCGGCGTTCGACGCAAACGGAGGCGTTCGGCGATCAGGGGGTGGTGACCTTGCGGGTGGGCGCGTCGGCGGTCTGCACCGAACCCCACAACCGGTCCCACCAGACCGGCTCGTGCTCGCCGGCGGCCAGGGTCTGCTCGGAGGAGATCACGACGCCGCCGCCCAGCGGCTGGCCGTCCGCGCCGACCACGCGGTAGCCGGTCTCGCCGGGCATCACCCAGCCGAGCCGCTCGCGGGCCTGCGCCTTCACGTAGTCGGGATCGTTCCAGCGGGCCAGTTCCGACTCCAGGTCGGCGATCTGGGCGGACCGCTCCCGGATCTGCTGCTCGGCCACCGCCTGGTCGTGCTGCTGGGTGAGGTAGACCCGCAGCGAGGTGCCGAACGAGATCGCCATCGCCACGATCACGACCACCATCACCAGCGCGCGCCGGGTGAGGTGCAGCCCACGCTGCCAGACCGGGATGCTCGCCCGCTCCTCGGCAGGGGTGTCGGCCCGGGCGGGCGTCTGGGGACTGGACGTGCGCGACGACGGCCGGGACCGCCGGCTGGTGCGTCCCGGGCCCGTGCTGGTGGTGCGTGGGCTACGCGTCGCGCGTGCCATCGTCCTCGGCCCTCATCGTCGTCAAGGATAGGTGGGCACATCGGCGCGTCCGGGCCGGACGCGCTGGGCGGGGTACGGATCGGACACAGCCGGACGCCGGCGGGGAATCCCCGCCGGCGTCCGGTGTGGAGCTCTGCTCAGGCCTTGAACCGCGGGAACGCGGACGCACCGGCGTAACGCGCGGCGTCGTCCAGGTCCTCCTCGATCCGGAGCAGCTGGTTGTACTTCGCGACGCGCTCGGTGCGGGCCGGGGCGCCGGTCTTGATCTGGCCGCAGCCCAGGGCCACGGCGAGGTCGGAGATGGTGGTGTCCTCGGTCTCGCCGGAGCGGTGGCTCATCATCGTGGTGTAGCCGCTGCGGTGGGCCAGGGTCACCGCGTCGATGGTCTCGGTGAGGGAGCCGATCTGGTTCACCTTCACCAGCAGCGCGTTCGCGGTGTCGGTGTCGATGCCCTTCTGCAGGCGGGTCACGTTGGTCACGAACAGGTCGTCGCCGACCAGCTGCACCTTGGTGCCGAGCTGCTCGGTGATCTTCTTCCAGCCGTCCCAGTCGTCCTCGTTCAGCGGGTCCTCGATCGAGACCAGCGGGTAGGTGTCGACCAGGCCGCCGTAGTAGGTGGCCATCTCCTCGGCGGTCTTCTTGCCGCCCTCGAAGTTGTAGGTGCCGTCCTCGTTGTAGAACTCGGACGCCGCCACGTCGAGCGCCAGCGCGACGTCCTTGCCCGGGGTGAAGCCGGCCTTCTCGATCGCTTCGATGATCAGGTCGAGCGCGGCGGCGTTGCTCTCCAGGTTGGGGGCGAAGCCGCCCTCGTCGCCCAGGCCGGTGGCGAGGCCACGGCCCTTCAGCACGGCCTTCAGGGAGTGGTACACGCCCGCGCCCATCTCGAGGGCCTCGGCGAAGGTCGCCGCGCCGATCGGGGCGATCATGAACTCCTGGATGTCGACGTTGGAGTCGGCGTGCGAGCCACCGTTGAGGATGTTCATCATCGGGACCGGGAGCAGGTTGGCGGTCGGGCCGCCGAGGTAGCGGTACAGCGGCAGGCCGGCCGACTCGGCGGCGGCGTGCGCCACGGCCAGCGAGACACCGAGGATGGCGTTCGCGCCGAGCTTGCCCTTGTTGTCGGTGCCGTCCAGCTCGATCATGGCCTGGTCGAGCAGGCGCTGCTCGTCGGCTTCCATGCCGATCACCTCGGGGGCGATCTGCTCGATCACGTTCTCGACGGCCTTCAGCACACCCTTGCCGCCGTAGTGCGCGGCATCGCCGTCACGCAGCTCGACAGCCTCGAACGCGCCGGTGGAGGCACCGGACGGGACGGCGGCGCGACCCTCGGCGCCGTCATCGAGCACGACCTGGACCTCGACGGTCGGGTTGCCGCGCGAATCAAGGATCTGACGGGCGTCAACGAATTCGATACTTGCCACTTCTCAAGCCTTTCGACGGTGTGGTGGTGATCCGCCCCTTACCCTACCGGCCGCGGGCCGCCGCGGTCGCCGTCCGGGAGATGCTGGATGAGGACGCGTGCACGGACCGAGTTGGGGACGGTTCCTTACTCGGTCCACCGTCGGGATGGACCGAGTCAGGAACCGTCCCCGACTCGGTCCGTCTCGGCTTCGCGGACGCGGGCCTCCAGTCCACGGAGGGCGGCGCGGGCCTGCTGCTCGGGGTCGAGGCCGAGCTCCTCGGCGCGTCCGACCAGGCGGAGGAACTCCGTGCCGAGGTCGTCGGCCGCCACCTCGGAACCGGGGACGCCCAGAGCGTCCGGCTCCATCCCGTGGCTGCGTGCCCGCACGATCACCTTGTGGGCCCTGGTCAGCGCGGACAGCCGCTCCGGGATCCCCTCCAGCGCCGAGGACCGCGCCTTCTCCGCCGCCTTGGCCCGCTCCCACGAGCCGACCAGGTCCTCGGGCACCTCGGCGTCGGAGAACACGTAGGGGTGTCGGGCCACCAGCTTGTCGGCGATCCGGCGGGCCACGTCCTCGATGTCGAACCGGCCGGTCTCGGCAGCGATCTCGGCGTGGAAGACCACCTGCAGCAGCAGGTCGCCCAGTTCCTCGGCGAGGTGGTCGTCATCGCCGGCCTCGATCGCCTCCACGACCTCGAGGGTCTCCTCGACGAGGTAGCGCACGAGCGAGGCGTGCGTCTGCCCGGCGTCCCACGGGCAGCCGGAGCGGAGGCGGTGCATCACCGCCACGAGCCGCTCGAGCTCGCTCACCCCTGCGCGAGCGGCGCCAGCGAGGAGATCGAACCGCCGGCGGTGCCGTCCACGAGCGCGTTCTGCTGGGAGTCCCAGGTGCCGAACCGCGGGTTCACGGTCACCGTCGTCTTCGCGAACTGGTCGTTGAACGCCTGCTTGCCCGCGTCGGTGCTGACCACGAGCGTGGCCTCGACGTAGTCGTTGATGAAGTCCGCGGTGGCCGGGTCCTTCGAGAGCGAGGTGAGCGTCTCGTCCGAGGCGATCGCCTGCTCGCGCTGCGCCTCGGTGATCTGGATGTTGTTCGCCGCTGCCGCTGCCTGGGCGACCTGGCTCTGGATGATGATCTGCAGCACGGTCGGGCTGAACCCGCCCGCGGTGTCGGCGGGATCGCTGCTGGTGTCGGCGAGCACCTGGGAGACCTGGTCCACCTGGGCCTGGCTGACCTGGTTCGCGTCGACGTAGGCCGCGACCTGGGGGTTCCCGGTCGCACAGCCCGCCAGAGCCAGCACGGCCGTGGTGGCAAGGGCAGCGAGCTTCACCGATCTCATGTTCCGTCCGTTCATCGCACCAGGGGTTCCGCTCCGCGATCCTACCCGCTGGCCGGCGGCGGGAAGACGTCGGCCAATACCTTGGCCGCCCAGGCCAGCAGCGGTGCGTCCGTGACCGGCTGCCCGCCGATCGGACGGGTCGTCGGCCGCGGCACCAGGATCAGGCCCTGCGCCCTGCGCACCTGCGCCCCCGGGTACAGCCGGCCCAGACGCATCTGGGCCGAGTCGGGCAGGTCCGCGGGCGCGAACCGGACCATGGCGCCCTGGGCGACGACCTCGTGCACCCCGTAGCGCCGCGCCAGCAGCCGGAACGATGCCACCGCCAGCAGCGCCTCCACCGGGGGCGGCGGCGTGCCGTACCGGTCGACCAGTTCCTCGCGGACCCCCGCGATGTCGGCCTCGGACGTCACCGCGGCCAGGCGCTTGTACATCTCCAGCCGCAGCCGCTCGGACTCGACGTAGTCGCCGGGCAGGTGGGCGTCCACCGGCAGCTCGATCTTCATCTCCGGCTCGGGCTCGACGTCCTCGCCGCGGTAGTCGGCCACCGCCTCGCCCACCAGCCTGATGTAGAGGTCGAAGCCCACCTCGGCGATGTGCCCCGACTGTTCCCCGCCCAGC
>JAGQUI010000160.1:0-2320 GCA_020438595.1 Propionibacteriaceae bacterium
GCCAACCAGGAGGCGTTCGACGAGGCGGTGGACGCGATCGCGCACGCCACCGCGCACCTGCTCGAGCACCTGACCACGTCCGCGCCGCCGAAGAACCGGGAGGAGGAGGCGGCCAAGGCGCGGGCCCGCGCGGCGTCGCGCTACCCGGTCAGCGCCTGACTTCTCAACGAGCGCCACTGTTCCGGTCGAGCGCCCCTGCTCGAGCGGGAGCGTTCGACGGAAACGGTGGCGTTCGGCGGTGAGGCCCGCAGACACGAGCGCCACCGGATCGGCGGGAGACCGTGGTGGTTCCACGCCGAGCCGATGGCGCTCGGACGGGCGGCGGCCAGTGACCTGTCGGGCCGGGTTCCCGTCCGCGACGCTGCGGCGCGGAAACCCGACGTCCTCAACCTGCAGCGGCCGCGAGTTTGTCCAACGCCTGCTCCCACTTGCGGGTGAGCGCGGCGGCGTCGAAGTAGTTGGGGATGTGCTCGTGCCGGATGTCGACCCGGGTACCGTCGTCGGCGGCGACGAGGTCGACCTCGACGATCGTCTTCGGCGCCTCCTCCGCGGCGTGCCAGCTGAACCGGATCTGTTCCAGCGGGTGGAAGGAGCGGACGACTCCGTAGGTGCCGTCAGCCGCGTGCCAGCTGTCACCCTTGTCGCCGAGCTCGCCGCCGGCCCCGAGCAGGGCCTCGGCGCCCTCACGGGTCGCGAGCAGCTTCCAGATTTCCTTGACGGGTTGGGACACCGACCGGCTGACAGTCACGGTGGTGTCCACAGGGTTCACGAGCGTGTCGCCCTGGCTCTGTTCGGTCATGAGATACCTCGTTCCACTCAGTGGTTCGAACCGTCCCCTCGGTGGGCCGGTACCGACACCCTACTCAGGATCACCGGCCATGGCAGGGGGTTCACGAAGCCAACTTCGAGACCTTTTCCCGCGCCCCCGCGTGTCGCTCCACGAGAGCAGCCGCAACACCCGATAGACATGGGCCCAAGGCCGGACCAGGTATGAGATGGTCCGGCTTTCACGTGTCCGAGCCTGTGTCGCGAGTGCCGGGTGGGACAGATGGCAACAGCTGTGACAAGCGCCCAGAAATTCGTCCGGGAACTTCCCCCAAACCGCTTGCGCGGCCCTCTCGCCAGGCGTAGAAATATCCCTACGCGGATCGCGGAGCCGGACCCGAAAGGGACCGGAAACCGGGTCAGCGGCCGCACAGCAATCGCGGTTCTTCATCCGGCGGAGCGATCCGCAGGACGCCTCCGGGACGGGGGGCGGGGCCGGCGCGCTGAGTGGGTTCGGGGAGTGTCCCGCTCCGGACGACCTGAAGGCCGGACCAACTCATACTTGGTCCGGCCTTCGCCTTTCCCGCATCCCGAAATCCGCCGGTAACGGCCATCGGGTAGCGTGGGACGACCCCCGTCACACGAGGTCGCCCATCATGATCCCCGCCCAGGTTCGCCGCTGGCTGCACTGGACGCTGAGCGTCCCCGTGGTCTCCGTGGTGCTCCTCGCGCTCACGTGGGGACGAGATCCCGGCCCCGTGATCCTGGCCATCGAAGGGGTCTTCCTGGTCGGGTCGGTGCTCGCCGCCGTCCACCACGCCGAGGTCGTCGCCCACCGCGTGGGTGAGCCGTTCGGATCGCTGGTGCTGGCGATCGCCGTCACCGTGATCGAGGTCGCCCTGATCGTCACGCTGATGCTCGCCGGAAAGGGCGACACCTCCAGCCTGGCCCGCGACACCGTCTTCTCCGCGGTGATGCTGACCATGAACGGCATCGTCGGGCTCGCCCTCCTGGTCGGCGCGCGCCGCCACCACCAGGTGGTGTTCAACGCCGAGGGGACGGGGTCCGCGCTGGCCACCGTGATCACGCTCGCCGGGCTCACCCTGGTGCTGCCGCGGTTCACCACCTCCGAACCCGGACCGGTGTTCAGCCCCGCCCAACTGGCGTTCGCCGCGGTCGTCTCGCTGGCGCTCTACGGCCTGTTCGTGTTCACTCAGACCGTCCGGCACCGCGACTTCTTCCTGCCCACCCGGACCGACGGCGGCGTCCTGGACGCGGACGACCACGCCGACCCGCCGGGAAAGGCGACGGCGCTGACCAGCCTCGGCATGCTGGTGGCGTCACTGGTCGCCGTGGTCGGGCTGACCAAGCTGGAGTCCCCGGCGATCGAGGCCGGCGTGGAGGCGCTCGGGTTCCCGCAGTCGTTCGTCGGCGTCGTGATCGCGGCGCTGGTGCTGCTGCCGGAGTCGATCGCCGCGGTGAAGGCCGCCGCCCGGAACCGGGTGCAGACCAGCCTCAACCTGGCCTACGGCTCGGCGATGGCGTCGATCGGGCT
>JAGQUI010000160.1:2337-6393 GCA_020438595.1 Propionibacteriaceae bacterium
ACCATCGCGGTGGCCTCGATCTGGATGCCCGGGCCGCTCGCGCTCGGCCTCGAGCCGGTGCACATGGTGCTGCTGTTCCTGTCCGCGCTGATCGCCATCCTCACGGTCACCCCGGGCCGCGCCCGGACGCTGCAGGGCTGGGTGCACCTCGTGCTGCTGGCCGCGTTCCTGTTCCTGTCGATCGCACCCTGAGCGGACCTCACCAGTCGTGGCGGCCCGGCACGACCCGGGGGCTGCGCCGGTAGGCCGACACCGTCGGCTCCCCGTCCACCCAGAACCGCCACGGACGCCCGGCGGCGACACTGACGCCAACGCGCGGCCCCGAGCGCACCGGGCCGGACGGCTCGCCACGAACCAGGCCGAGCCCGCCGGAACCGAAGCTGCGGCCCGAGTCGGCGAGCGTCCAGCCCAGCGCGCGGCCCAGGTTGCCCGGCCCCCGGGCGAGCGCCACATCGGGCACCCCCGGGCGCCGCACCCGCGCCAACTCGAGCCCCGCGACCACCCGTCCCGCCCGCAGCAGCACCGCCGACCCGCCGCCGGCGGCGCCGCACACCACGTTGCCGCAGATGTGCAGCCCGTGGGACAGGTAGCAGTAGAGGGTGCCGGGCGGGCCGAACAGGTCCCGGGTGCGCGGACGCGGGCCCGGCCATGCGTGCGCCGCCGGGTCGTCGCTGCCCGCGTACGCCTCCACCTCGGTCAGCCGGACGGCCACCCCGCCGTCGCTGACCAGGGCCCCGACCAGCAGCGGAGCCAGGTCCGACGCGGCGAGGGTCAGGTCGTACACGGCTCCAGTCTGCCCGTGCCGGGGCTCCGCGCTACCCTCGACCCGTGACCACGCGCCCCCGCCGCCTGCTCGTCCTGGGCTGGCTCTGCGGGATGCTCCTGGCCGGTTGCGGCACCACCACCCCCACGCCCACGCCGACCGCCTCCCCGACCGCGCTGGACTTCACCGTCCCGGACGCGGCGGTGGTGATGGTGAACCGCCTCCTCGCCGAGACGGGCAGCGACAAGGTGCTCACCGTCGACATCACGAAGGACGCCGTCGAGGTGACCGTCCTCGACGAGGAGGAGCAGCCCGTCGCCTGGGCGTACCGGAACGGCGAGATCGGCGAGGTCGCCACCGACCAGCAGTACGTCGACCAGGCGACGTTCGACGTGAGCCGGTTCAACTTCTCGGACGTGGGCGCGCTGTTCCGCGCCGCGGCGGGCCAGTCGGGCTCGGCGCAGAACCAGACCCTGACCATCGTCGACTACTCCGGCGGCAACGTGACCATGTCCGTCTCGACGGTGCCGGAGTCGCGCACGGTGTTCTTCACCCCGAGCGGCGGGCTGCTGCCGGTGCTCAACTTCGACACCGAGGGCGGTATCGCCCAGGGCATCGCTGACACCGTGGGGGCACGCCTGAGCGTCTACTCGATCACGGTGGACGCCGGGCAGGGCGTCTGGGTCGACTACCCCGGCGCGCCGGACACGATCGTGCGGCGCACCCGGACGTCGAAGGTGCCGGTCACCACCAACGTGACCGCCCGCAGCGTCGACCTGCCCTTGTTCCCGGCCGCCAGGGTGAGCCCCGCCGCGATCTGGAAGGTGGTGGACGCGGCCCGCAGCGCCGGCGACCTGCCCGACGAGGGTGGCTGGAGCGTCGTGATCGACGACCGCCGCAACCTCGGCACGCCACGGATGTACTTCAGTTTCGGCACCCGGGTGGTCACCACCGACCTCGAGGGCAACGAGGTCATCGCCTGACCAGGGCGGCCCGCACCGGCTCGGGCGCACTGATCAGCACGTACTCGACGTTCCGCTCCGGCCCCGGCACGCCCACGCGGCGTCCATCGGGGTTGAACACGCCGAGCCGCTGCCCGATGTAGCGCCGCGTGTCGAACGCCAGCACCTCGACCGGGTGGCCGCGTGCGGCACACATCGAGACCAGGTCCGGCAGCGGCACGAAGCCCTCGTTGTTGAACGACACCACCACCGTGTCGGCCCGCACCTGCGCGATCACCGCGGCCAGGGCCTCCGGCATCGTGCGCCGGGAGTTGAACGCGCTGCGGGTGGCGGCGTCGCGGGCGTCCACCCGCTTGCACGCGACGCCGTAGTGCTCGGGGTCGTCCCAGCGCACCAGCGTCTCCCAGACGTGGTAGTTCGTGAAGTAGCGGTGCTGGTTGTAGGGCGGATCGAGGTAGGCCAGGTCGACCGGGTCGAGGGTCGCGGCCAGCGCGAGCGCGTCCCCCCGGATCGCCCGGCCCGTGCCCGGGGTGAGCTCGGGAGCGGCCAGCCGGAGCGGACGCAGCGCCCGCGGCGCCCAGTCCTTCAGGTAGGCCATCTGCAGCCCGACGGTCGAGTCGACCCGGTCGGCGGCCTCGAGCAGCGCCGTGAGCAGCACCGGACGCAGCGGGTGGTCGCCGTAGAGGTCGTCGATGCCCTGCCGGATCGCGTCGATCCGCACCCCGTTGTCCGGGTGGAAGTAGCGGGCCTGCTCGCAGAACACCTCGGTGACGTAGCCGCGCCGGTCGGGCAGCGCCTGCAGCCGGGCGAGCGCCTCGGCGAGTTCGGCGGCGTCGACCTGCGCCGCGTCCGTGACGACGTAGGCCTGGGCGAGCACCTCCGAGTACGCCGCGGTGTCCACACACGTCGGGACGCCCCCGCGACGACAGAACTCCTGCGCCACCCGCGTGGTACCGGTGAACAGGTCCAGGGCGCTGACCGCTCCCGCTGCGGAGAACAGCCGACCCAGTTCGCCGACCAGGCGGCGCTTCGACCCCAGGTACTTGATCAACCCAGGGCGCTCGCCGCGAAGGTGTTGCACTGGCCGGGGTCCCCGGAGTTGAAGCCGGTGGCGAGCCACTTCTTGCGCATGGCGGCCGATCCGTGCGTCCACGACTCGGGCGAGACCGACCCGGTCGACTTCATCTGGATCCGGTCGTCGCCGACGGCCAGGGCGGCGTCCACGGCCCGGTCGAGGTCGTCCCGGGTGACCTTGCGGATCGGCGAGTCCGGATCTGCGGTGGCGTTCGCCAGCCACGCGCCGGCGTAGCAGTCGGCCTGCAGTTCGAGCCGCACCTGCGCCGACTTCGGGCCGGTGCTGTTGCCGGACTCCTGTGCCCTGGCCAGCACTCCGGTCAGGTCGGAGATGTGGTGGCCGTACTCGTGGGCGAGCACGTAGGCCTCGGCGGCGTCCCCGCCCTGCGCGCCGAGCTGGCCCTCCAGCATGGTGTCGAAGAAGCTGTCGTCGAGGTAGACGACCTTGTCGGCCGGGCAGTAGAACGGGCCAACCTGCGAGGTGGCCGTGCCGCAGCCGGTGGCGATCTGGCCGGAGAAGATCTGGGTCTCGGTCGGCTCGTAGCCGGCGTAGACGTCCGCCCAGTAGGCCTGGATCGAGTTGGTGTAGGCGACGAAGCGGCAGTCGCGGTTCTGCGAGATGTCGGCACCCGAGGTGCACTGCGCGTAGGGGTCCGGGCCGCCGGTCGGCCCGGCGTCCGACGTGGTGCCGCCGCCCAGCAGCCCCGGGTCGATGCCCAGCACCAGGGCCACGATCAGCACGAGGAGCCCGGCGCCCCCGCCGATCGCCATGGTGGTGCCCCGGCGTCCGCCACGGACCTGCGACGGGTCAAGCCTCGCGTTCTCGTTGTACTGCACGCTCACCTCCGCTGGCTCGGGCAACCGAAGCATAGCCAGCAGGACCGGTTACCAGTCGGTTACCGGGCGGGGAGGCGGCTTGGTTCGGCACTCCCCCGGGGTCATGATGGACCGATGCGGATCATCGGGGTCGAGGTGGCCGGGGGCACCCCGGTCTTCACCGGACCCCTGCCGCACGGCGCGGACCCGCACCGGCTCGCGTGGGAGCTCGGCTACCGGATCGTCCGACCGCTGTCGGCCACCGGCGGCGCACCGGACCTCACCCTCACCGTCCAGGTCGGGCGGCACGGACGCAGCGCCGACCTGCAGGAGCCGAGGACCCGCTCGATCGACCCCGATCTCGACCTGGCCGTCGAACCGGAGCCGGTCGTACGACAGCGGCTGGCCGCGTACGGCATCGTGCTGTCCGGACGCGGCCTG
>JAGQUI010000161.1 GCA_020438595.1 Propionibacteriaceae bacterium
GGGCAGGTCCCACGCGACCCGGGTGCCGTCCGCGTCCAGCCGGAACGCGACGCCGCGGCCGCGGGAAAGTTGAGTGCCCAGCACGCCGTCGCCGTCGGCGACCAGGTGGACGGCATGCACGGTCTCGGCGTCGGTCAGCCGGCGGACGGGGCCACCGGTGCGGGGGACGACGAAGACCCCGGGGTTCTCGCCGAAGAAGTCGCGACCGCTGGCACCGGTGTGGCCGCCCACGAAGAAGATCTCCCCGCCCACCAGCACCGGAGGCTCCAGAACGCTGTCGCCCGCGGCGGAGTCGGTGAGCCGCACGGGCTCGCCGCCGTCGGGGTGGAACCGGTAGAGGTCCCAGCGCAGGTCCTCCTCCGCGGTCTCGTGGCGGGCCGCCATCACGACCACCGCGTCGCCGTCCCAGACCGGGTGCATGTGGTCGTGGTCGCCGTCGGACACCTGCCGGGGCTCGGGCACCGCGCGGAACTCGCCCGCGTCCGCCGCGGCCCGGCCGACCGGCCGCACCGGGGGCTCGCCGTGCGGGTCGGGCACGTCCACCACGAACAGGTGGCAGCGCTGGTCGCCGGTGTAGCCCGTGCCGTTGAACTCGAACTGGAAGGTGTCGATCAGGCGCGGGTCCTCCGCTGCCGGCCCGACCCCGTCGAGGGTTCCGTAGCGGCCGGCCTCGGGCACCCGCGCGGTGTACGCGAGCCGGGCGCCGTCGTCGCTGAAGGCGAAGTCGCACACGCCGAGCTTCGCGTCGGTGACGAGCACGGGTTCGCCGCCCGCGGCCGGCGCGACCGCCAGCTGCGGCGGCCCGTCCGGGGTCGCCCTCAGGAAGCCGAGCAGCCGGCCGTCCGGGGAGAAGCGCGGACGGGTGTCCCGGAAGCCGCGGGTGATCCGCAGCGGTTCGCCCCCGTCCAGCGGCACGCGCCACAACTGGCCGACGTAGGCGTCCGCAGCCAGGTCCGGCCTCGTCACGGAGACGACAGCGTGGCTGCCGTCGGGATGAACGACCGGGGCTGACAGCGAGGGGATCAGGGGTAGGTTCTCGGCTCGCACGGGTGCAGCCTATTCCTGGGTGAATTCCCGCCGCGGGATCCGCCCGATTTCCCTGACCGGCGAAACCCGGTCTCCGACGCGCAGAATTGCTCCCCCTGCCGAGTTGGTGAGTGAGTGCTCACTCACTAGACTCTCCCTGTGAGCAGAGCAACCCCCATGTCGCCCGAGGAGCGCCGCGAGGCAATCATCGCGGCCACGCTGCCCCTCCTGCTCGACCGCGGCCCCGACATCAGCAGCCGCGAGATCGCGCAGGCCGCCGGCGTGGCCGAGGGCACCCTCTTCCGGGTCTTCGAGACCAAGCAGGACCTGATCCATGCCACGATCCACGCGGCCCTCTCGCCGGACGCGGCACTGGACGCGCTCGCCGGCCTGCCCGCCGGCCAGTCCCTCGCCGACCGGGTCGCCGCCGTCCTGGACGTGCTGCGGGCCATCACCGCGCGGACCCGCTCGCTGTTCGCCACCCTGTTCGGCAAGGAGGGACCTCCCCCGCACCCCGGCAAGCCGCCGGGCAACCCGCACGACGCCAGGCAGCGGATCTTCACCGGGACGGCCGCGGCGCTCGAGCCGTACACTGACCTGCTGCGCATCTCCCCGGCGGCCGCCGCCCGGATCCTGTCGGCGCTGGCCTTCACCGCCAGCTTCGACGACTCCCGCCCCGAACTCGACGACTCCCGCCGCCTGGCCGACCTGGTGCTGCGCGGCATTGCGGAAGGAAACCAATGATCCGACTCCTGGGTCGCTACCTGCGTCCCTACTGGCCCCAGATCGTGGCCGTCATCGTGCTGCAGTTCGCCCAGGCGACCGCCGCGCTCTTCCTGCCCAGCCTGAACGCTTCGATCATCGACAACGGCGTGGCCACCGGCGACACCGCCTACATCTGGCGGATGGGCGCGGTCATGCTCGGCGTCTCGCTGCTCCAGATCGGCGGCCAGGTCGGCGCCACCTGGTTCGGCGCGCGCACCGCGATGGCGTTCGGGCGGGACCTGCGCCAGGCCATCTTCGACCGCGCCCTGTCCTTCTCCGCCAGGGAGATGAACCAGTTCGGCGCCCCCAGCCTGATCACCCGCAACACCAACGACGTCCAGCAGTTGCAGATGATGGTGCTGATGACCGCGATCATGATCGTCGCTGCCCCGTTGATGATGGTGGGTGGCGTGTTCATGGCCCTGCGCGAGGACGTCGGGCTGAGCTGGCTGATCCTGGTCGCCGTGATCGTCCTCGGCACCATCATCGGCATCCTGGTCGCCCAGATGACGCCGCTGTTCAAGTCGATGCAGGCCAAGATCGACACGCTCAACCGGGTGCTGCGCGAGCAGATCTCCGGCCTGCGCGTGATCCGGGCGTTCGTCCGGGAGCCCACCGAGGCGGTCCGGTTCGACGCCGCGAACCACGACCTCGCCGACACCGCGACCCGGGCCGGCCGGCGGATGATGACGATGTTCCCCTCGGTGTTCTTCGTGATGAACCTGTCCAGCATCGCGATCATCTGGTTCGGCAGCTTCCGGATCGCCGAGGGCCACCTGCAGGTGGGCCAGCTGACCGCCTACCTGGCCTACATCGCGCAGATCCTGATGAGCGTGATGATGGCCACGATGATGGTGATGATCGCGCCGCGCGCCGCCGTCGCCGCCGACCGGATCAACGCGGTGCTCGGCACCTCGTCGTCGGTGGTGCCGCCCGCGGAGCCGGTCACGGCCGTCCGCCAGCACGGCGAACTGGCCTTCGAGGAGGTCAGCTTCGCCTACCCCGGCGCCGACCACCCCGTGCTCGACGAGATCTCGTTCCGGGCGCGTCCGGGCGAGACCACGGCGATCATCGGCTCCACCGGCGCGGGCAAGACCACGCTGGTGAACCTGGTCCCGCGGCTCTTCGACGTGACGGCCGGGGCGGTGCGGGTGGACGGCGTGGACGTGCGCGAACTCGATCCCGACCTGCTCTGGGGCCGGATCGGGCTGGTGCCGCAGCGTCCCTACCTGTTCAGCGGCACGGTCGCGTCCAACCTGCGCATGGGCAAGCCGGACGCGAGCGATGAGGAGCTGTGGCAGGCGCTCGAGGTGGCGCAGGCGCGGGACTTCGTCGAGCGGATGCCGGACGGCCTGGAGTCGGCGATCAGCCAGGGCGGCACGAACGTGTCCGGCGGCCAGCGGCAACGGCTGGCGATCGCGCGGGCGCTGGTCCGGCGTCCCGAGATCTACGTCTTCGACGACTCCTTCTCCGCCCTCGACGTGGCCACGGACGCGGCACTGCGCGCGGCCCTGGCCACCGAGACGGCGGACGCGGCGGTCGTGGTCGTGGCCCAGCGGGTGTCCACGATCCGCAACGCCGAGCAGATCGTCGTGCTCGAGGACGGCCGGATCGTCGGCCTCGGCACCCACGACGAACTGGTCACGACGTGCCCGACCTACGCCGAGATCGTCGAGAGCCAGTTCAAGGCCTCGGAGGTGGCCGCATGAGCAGCAGCACCGAACCGCAGCGGTCCGGCCAGGCTCCGGCCGCAGCCCCCGCGAAGGCGAACGAGCGGCCGAAGTACGGCCCGCAGCACCGCGGCCCGGGCCCGATGGCGCACGGCGCGGGCACCGGCGAGAAGGCGGTGTCGTTCGGCCCGTCGATGCGCCGCCTGCTCGGCCACCTGCGTCCGGAACTGCCGCAGATCATCGCCGTGATCGTGATGACGATCATCGGCACCGCGATGAACTCGATCGGGCCGGTGATCCTGGGCCAGGCGACCAACCTGATCTACGACGCCGCCGTGGTGAACGACACGGCGATCCCGTTCGACGAGCTGGGCCGCGTCCTGATGCTCGCCCTGGCGGCGTACGTGGCGTTCTTCGTGCTGCTGTGGCTCTCGGGCTTCATGATCAACGCGATCGTGCAGCGCTCGGTGTACCGGATGCGCAAGCAGGTGAGCGAGAAGATCACCCGGCTACCGCTGAAGTACTTCGACGGCCAGCCCCGCGGCGAACTGCTCAGCCGGGTCACCAACGACGTCGACAACGTCTCGCAGAGCCTGCAGCAGACCCTGTCGCAGATCCTGACCAACCTGTTCACCCTGATCGGGGTGCTGGTGATGATGTTCTACGTCTCGTGGGTGCTGGCGCTGGTGGCGCTGGTCACGATCCCGGTCGCCGGCGCGCTGACCATGGTGATCGGCAAGCGCTCGCAGAAGCTGTTCGCGAAGACGTGGAAGTCCACCGGCGAACTGAACAGCCAGATCGAGGAGGCCTACTCCGGCCACGAACTGGTCACGGTGTTCGGGCGGCGGCGCGAGGTGGCCGAGCAGTTCCGGGTGAAGAACGCGGAGTTGTTCGACGCGTCGTTCGGCGCCCAGTTCATCTCCGGGATCATCATGCCGGTGATGTTCTTCGTCGGGAACCTCAACTACGTCGTGATCGCCGTCGTCGGTGGCCTGATGGTGGCCGGCGGCTCGCTCAGCCTCGGGGCGGTGCAGGCGTTCATCCAGTACTCGCGGATGTTCACCCAGCCGATCACGTCGCTGGCGTCCATGGCGAACCTGCTGCAGTCGGGCGTCGCGTCCGCCGAGCGGGTGTTCGAGGTGCTGGACGCCGAGGAGGAGACCCCTGAGCAGGCCGGCACGCTGCCGCAGCCGGTGCGCGGGCGGGTGGAGTTCGAGCACGTCCACTTCAGCTACAGCCCGGACAAGCCGCTGATCACCGACCTGTCGCTGGTGGCCGAGCCCGGCTCGACGGTGGCGATCGTGGGCCCGACCGGGGCCGGCAAGACCACGCTGGTGAACCTGGTGCTGCGGTTCTACGACCTCCAGGGCGGCCGGGTCAGCATCGACGGGGTGGACGTGGCGTCCGTCCCCCGGCGGGTACTGCGCGAGGAGATCGGGATGGTGCTGCAGGACACCTGGCTGTTCGGCGGCACGATCCGCGACAACATCGCCTACGGCAGGGACGGGGCGAGCGAGGACGAGATCCTCGCCGCGGCGAAGACCAGCTACGTGGACCGGTTCGTCCATTCGCTGCCGGACGGCTACGACACGGTGATCAACGAGGAGGCGTCCAACCTGTCGGCGGGCGAGAAGCAGCTGATCACGATCGCCCGCGCCTTCCTCTCGGACCCGACGATCCTGATCCTCGACGAGGCGACCAGCTCGGTCGACACCCGCACCGAGCTACTCGTCCAGCGGGCGATGGGCAAGCTCAGGACCGACCGCACCTCGTTCGTGATCGCGCACCGGCTCTCCACGATCCGCGACGCGGACACGATCCTGGTGATGGAGGACGGCGCGATCGTCGAGCAGGGCAACCACGAGACGCTGCTCGCCGCCCAGGGTGCCTACTTCCGGCTCTACCAGGCCCAGTTCGCCGCCGCGATCACCGAGGAGGACGCCGCCTGACGCGTCCGGACCGAGTCGGGGACGGTTCCTTACTCGGTCCACCCCACCCCGGACCGAGTAGGGGACGGTTCCTTACTCGGTCCACCCCACCCCGGACCAAGTCGGACCGAGTCGGGGACCGAGTCGGGGACGGTTCCTTTTCGCGTCGCTTCCCGCGGGGTAACGCGGAAAGGAACCGTCCCCATTTCCCGTCATCTAGGCTCGCGGCGTGGGACGAACCTGGCGGATCGGGGAGGTGGCCGAGCGCACCGGGCTGACCCGGCGCACGCTGCGCCACTACGACGAACTCGGGCTGCTGGTGCCGGCGTCCCGCAGCTGGGGCGACTACCGGCTCTACGACGAGGCCGACCTGCTCCGGCTGCTCCAGATCCAGAACCTGAAGGCGCTCGGGCTGAGCCTCGCCGAGATCGCCACCGCGCTCGCCGACCCCGCCCTGGACGCAGCTGCGACCCTGCGCTCGCACCTGGCCCACGTCGAGGATCGGATCGAGGCCGAGCGCCGGCTCGCCGCGCGCCTGCGCAGCCTGGCCGGCGCCGCCGAGCGCAGTTGGGAGGACGTGCTCGACGCGATCGCGCTCGTCCGCCGGCTCGACCACCCGGACCCGATCGTGCGGCTGCGCGCCGCGTTCACCGCGCCCGGCACCACCCCGGAGCTCCTCGCCGCGCTGCGCGCCGAGGCCGACCCGGCCGTCCAGGAAGTGCTGGTCTGGGCGCTCGCCGGACGGCCGGACGCCGGCCCCGCGGCCCTGGCCCACCTGGACGACCCCGATCCCGACCTGCGCTGCCTGATGGTCCGGCTGCTGGCGAAGCTCGGCGACCCGGACGCCGCGCCTGCCCTCGCCCGGCTGCTGGACGACCCCGCGCCCCGCGTGGTGGCGAACGCCGCCCAGGCCCTCGGCCGGCTCGCCGTCCCCGGCGCCGCCCCCGGCCTGGTCCGGCTGCTCGGCGCGGGGATCGTGCCG
>JAGQUI010000162.1 GCA_020438595.1 Propionibacteriaceae bacterium
GGATCCCCTTCACCAGTACCCCGGCCCCGTGGTTCTTCGCGAAGGTGACCAGCAGTCCCTCCAGCGCCTCGACCGAGACGTTGGGCAGGTGGGCGGTGGTCTCGCGGACGAGTTCCAGCCGTTCGTCGGGCGTGAACAGGTACTTCTTCGCCGAGTTCTGTCCGACCGCCACGATCACCTGGTCGAACAGCGCAGCAGCACGGGAGATCACGTCGAGGTGCCCGTGGGTGACGGGGTCGAAGGACCCCGGGCAGATCGCGATCATGCAGGCGGCCTCCTGGCGAAGTACAACGTCGTCTCACCGTAACGCCGTTCCCAGCTGTGGGACAGCTGAGCGGGGAAGTCGGGCGGCAGGTCTCGACCCGAGCGTTCGACTACGAGCAGGCCGTCGGGCACGAGCCAGGCCCTGGCGGCGTCCAGCACGGCGGCGAGCCGGTCGCCGGGCAGGGCGTAGGGAGGGTCGGCCCAGATCACGTCGAACGAGGTCGGAGCGGTGGCCAGGAAGCTCTCCACCGTGGCCGAGCGGACGGTGACCCCGAGCTTCGACGACCCGGCGTTGTCGCGGACGAGCCGTGCCGTGGCGGGGTCGCTCTCCACCGCCCACACCGGGGCGGCCCCGCGGCTCGCCGCTTCCAGGGCCACGGCACCGGATCCGGCGTACAGGTCGAGGAACGCGATCCCGTCCAGCTGTTCCTCCGCCGGCCCGCCGAGCGTGCCGGCCCAGTCGGCCACCAGCGAGAACGCGGCCTCGCGCACCCGGTCGGTGGTCGGGCGGGTGGTGGAACCCGCGGGCGTGCGCACGGGGTGCCCCTTCGCCCGGCCCGCGATGATCCTGGTCACCGGCTCAGGCTATCGACCATCCAGGGCCACCCTCCACGCTCGACGGCCACCCTGTGCGGCGAGAGGGCCATGATCCGGACAAGGGCCCTGGGCACGGGGGCGAGCCCACGGTGATGGACCAGGGCCCTCGGCACGGGGTCCGGGCGTGGACGGGCGGATCGGCCGGACCGCCGGGGGGCGGCGGTGCCGTCAGTTGCGTTCGAGCCAGTCCGGGGAGGCGAGCAGTTCGGTGGCGCGGACAGCATCGGCGAAGCCCGGGGTGGTCAGGTCGGGGTCGCGGGCGACGCACTCGGCGGCCAGTTCGCGTGCCTGCGCGATCAGTTCGGCGTGCTCGAGCACCCGGAGCAGGCGCAGGCTGGAGCGCCCGCCGGCCTGGGCCGCACCGAGCACGTCGCCCTCACGGCGCTGTTCGAGGTCGAGCTCGGCCAGCTCGAAGCCGTCCCTGGTCGCGGCGACCGCGTCGAGCCGGACGCGGGCGGGTTCGCCCGCCGGGGCGCGTGTGACCAGCAGGCAGACCCCCGGGTGGCTGCCCCGGCCGATCCGGCCGCGCAACTGGTGCAGCTGGGAGATGCCGAACCGGTCCGCGTCCCAGACGACCATCATCGAGGCGTTGGGCACGTCGACGCCGACCTCGATCACGGTGGTGGCCACGAGCACGTCCAGGTCGCCCGCGGCGAACGCGCCCATCACCTCGTCCTTGGTGTCCGCGGGCAGTTGCCCGTGCAGGACGCCGACCCGCACCCCGGCCAGTGGGCCGGACCGCAGCTCGTCGGCGAGCTCGACGACCCCGGTGCCCTCGGCGGAACTGGCGATCCGCGGCACGACGACGAACACCTGGCGTCCGGCGCCCACCTCCTCGACGACCCGCTCCCAGGCACGCTCGACCCACTGGGGGCGGCTGGCGGCGTCCACGACGACGGTGCCGACGTCCGCGCGGCCCGCGGGCAGCTCGGTGAGGGTGGACACGTCGAGGTCGCCGAAGATCGTCATCGCCACCGACCGCGGGATCGGGGTGGCGGTGAGCACGAGCACGTGCGGCCGGCCGGCGGCCTTGTCGGCGAGGACGGCGCGCTGCTCCACCCCGAATCGGTGCTGCTCGTCCACAACGATCAGGCCGAGGTCGGCGAACTGGACCCGGTCGGCGAGCAGGGCGTGGGTGCCGATCACGATGCCCGCCTCGCCACTCGCGGCCCGGAGCAGCGCCGACTTCTTGGCCGCCGCGGGCAGCGAGCCGCTGAGCAGCACCACGTCGGTGGCGACGTCGGGCGTGCCGAGCATGCGGCCGCCACCGAGGTCGCCGAGCAGGCCGCGGATGGTCTGGAAGTGCTGGGCGGCGAGCACCTCCGTGGGCGCGAGCAGGGCGGCCTGGCCGCCGGCGTCCACCACGGCCAGCATCGCGCGCAGGGCCACGACCGTCTTGCCGGAGCCGACCTCGCCCTGCAGCAGGCGCTGCATGGGACGCGGCCGGGCCAGGTCGTCGAGGATGGCGCTGCTCACCTCGGCCTGGCCCTTGGTCAGCCGGAACGGCAGCCGCTCGTCGAAGGCGTCCAGCAGTCCGCCGGCAACCCGGACGCGGGGCTGCGCGGGCCGGCGGGCCGCGTCCGCGCGACGGTAGGCCATGGTGAGCTGGGTGGCCATGGCCTCGTCGAAGCGCAGGCGATCGGCACCCTGCTCGGCCTGCGCCAGGCTGGTCGGGGCGTGCACGGCGGCGAACGCGTCGAGCAGGCCGGGCACGCCGGCCCGCTCCCGTAGCCAGGCGGGCCACGGGTCCTCCGAGCCGGACAGGGACGCCAGCGCCAGCCGGGCGCACTCGGCCACCTTCCAGGTGGGCAGCTTCGCCGTGGCGGGGTACATGCCGACCAGTCCGCCGCTGGAGAGCGCGGCGATCCGCTCCTTCTCCTCCGAGGTGGAGACGATGTGGCCGCGGGAGTCCATCATCGCGAAGGTGGGGTGGCTCATCTGCAGCTGGCCGCGGAAACTGCCCACCTTGCCGACGAACAGCCCGGCGACCCCTTCCCGCAACTGCCGCTCCCACCAGGAGAGCAGGTGGCTCTTGCCGAAGAACGTCGCGGTGAGCCGGCCGTTGCCGTCGCTGAGCAGCACCTCGAGCCTGCCGGGACGGGCCCTGCGCCCGGCCTGGGCGTGACCGTCGTGGCGCCGGATGTCGGCCACCCGGGCCACCACCGCGACGAGCTCGCCCTCGGTGAGGGTGGCGAGGTCGGTCAGCTCCGTGCCGGACAGGTAGCGCCGCGGAATGTGCCGGAGCAGGTCGCCCACGGTGGCAATACGCAGCGCGGCGAACTCCTTCGCGGTGCGGTCACCGAGCACCGGACCCAGCGGCGCGTGCAACTCGGCGTAGGTCGCCGTCCGCCAGCCGCCCAGTCCGATGTCCACGGTGCTTCAGCTTAAGCGCCGCCCCCGACAGCGCGCGGCGCCGACACACAGGCCCGGACAGCCCGGACGCCCCGACCGCGCGCGGCCAGGGCGAACTCGGGAGAACGGTCGCTCAGGCGGTGGCCTCCTCGGCGGCGTCCAGGTTGAGGTGGATCACGCCGTAGTCGTAGGCCCGGCGGCGGTACACGGCGCTGGGGGCGCCGGTCTCTGCGTCCACGTAGAGGAAGAAGTCGTGCCCGACCAGTTCCATCTCGTCGAGCGCCTGCGCCAGCGTGAGCGGCACCGCGGCGAAGTACTTCTCGCGGACCACCAGCGGCCCGTCGCCCTGGATCTCCAGACCCGCGATCTTGCGGATCTCCGGGCGCACCTCGTCGGAGCCCTCGGCGGCGCCGCGCACCACCTCGCCCTCGGCGATGCTGACGTTCTCGCGCAGGCCCCGATGGGTCTTGCGCCGGTCGGACGCCCGCCGCAGCTGCGACTTGAGCCGGTCCAGGGCGTGGTCGAAGGCGACCGTCTTGTCATCCGCGGACGCCTCGGCGCGCACCACCGGGCCCCGGCTGCGCAACGTGATCTCGACCCGGGTGGACTGGTCGGGCTGCTTCTTGTACCCGTAGGCAGACACCTGCACCTCTACCCGGATCACCCGGTCCTTCAGCTTCTCGATCGAGGCGATCTTCTCCTCGACCCGCGTCCGGAACTCATCGGGGATCTGGCAGTGCCGGCCAGTCACCAGGACGTCCATGTCTACCTCCTTGGTCGGTGCAGCAAGCCGCGTCGGGCTCGCACAAACAGCGCTGGCACCCGCCCGGCTCCCAGCCCGGAGAGGCTGGTTACTGGCCCTGGTGCCATATCCCCAAAGTAGTCCGGGTGGGGGGACTTTGCCAGCAGTTCCGGCTGTGTTCTTCCCATGCGTCCGCCCAGTGCTGCAACCAGTCTGTAACACGGCCTAACTCCGCCGTAACACCCGTCGAATCGGGACGTAACAGCCCTCCGCCACCCTTTTGGCCATGATGTTGGAACTGAACTCTGGCGACACCGCCTGGGTGCTCACCAGTGCCGCTCTGGTGCTGTTGATGACCCCCGGTCTCGCGTTCTTCTACGGCGGCATGGTCAGGGCCAAGAGCGTCCTGAACATGATGATGATGAGCTTCATCTCGATGGGGGTCATCGGCGTTCTCTGGGTCCTCTTCGGCTACAGCATGGCCTTCGGCAACTCGATCGGCGGCCTCGGCCTGCTGGGCGATCCGCTCGAATTCGCCGGCCTGCAGGGCCTGATCACCTACGACCCCGAGGCCAGCCTGCCCAGCCTCGCCTTCGTCGCCTTCCAGGCCTGCTTCGCGATCATCACGGTCGCGCTGGTCTCGGGCGCGATCGCCGACCGGGCCTCGTTCGGCGCGTGGACCCTGTTCACCGTGCTCTGGGGCACCCTCGTCTACTTCCCGGCGGCCCACTGGGTGTTCGCCTTCTCCAGTGGTGACGGCTCCTACGTCGGCGGCTGGATCGCCAACGTGGTCGGCGCGCTGGACTTCGCCGGTGGCACCGCGATCCATATCAACGCCGGTACCGCAGCGCTCGTCCTGGCCCTGGTGCTCGGGCCGCGGATCGGCTTCGGCACCAAGCCGATGCGGCCGCACAACATGACCCTGGTCATGCTCGGCGCCGGCCTGCTGTGGTTCGGCTGGTTCGGCTTCAACGCCGGCTCCGCCGTCGCCGCCAACGGCCTCGCCAGCCTCGCCTGGGTGAACACCCTGGCCGCCACCGCAGCCGCCATGCTCGGCTGGCTGGTCGTGGAGAAGTTCCGCGACGGCCACCCGACCTCCCTGGGCGCCGCGTCCGGTGTCGTGGCCGGCCTGGTCGCGATCACCCCGGCCGCCGGCTCGGTCGATCCGCTCGGCGCCATCGCGATCGGCGTGCTCGCCGGTATCGCCTGCGCCTACGCCGTCGGCCTGAAGTACAAGTTCGGCTACGACGACTCGCTCGACGTGGTCGGCGTCCACCTGGTCGGTGGCCTCGTCGGCACCCTGCTGATCGGCTTCTTCGCCACCCCGCTGGCCGGCATGTCGGTCGAGGGCGGCGAGGCCAGCCCGGCCGGCCTGTTCTACGGCGGCGGGCTCGAGCAGCTGGGCAAGCAGGCGATCGGCGCCTTCGGCGTGATGGCCTACTCGGCGGTCGTGACCTACCTGATCGCACTGCTGATCAAGTACACCATCGGTTGGCGGGTCACCTCCACCGACGAGCTCAGCGGCATCGACCTCGCCGAGCACTCCGAGGCCGGCTACGACCTCAGCCCGGTGTACTACACCAACAAGGTCCAGCGCACCCTCGTCCTGACCAAGGACGACATGCCCGAGACCGAGACGACGGGAGCTTCCAAGTGAAACTGGTAACCGCGATCATCCAGCCCGAGATGCTGGAGACCGTGCAGAAGGCCCTGGTGCGCCACGGCGTGGGCGGCATGACCATCAGCGAGGTGTCCGGCTACGGGCGCCAGCGCGGCCACATCGAGGTCTACCGCGGTGAGGAGTTCACGATCGACTTCATCACCAAGGTCCGCCTCGAGGTGCTGGTCGAGGACGACGAGGCGGAGGCGCTCACCGGCGTCATCGTCCAGTCGGCCCGCTCCGGCCAGGTCGGGGACGGGAAGGTGTGGATCGTTCCGGTCGACACCGTCGTCCGGGTCCGCACCGGCGAGAGTGGCAGCACGGCCATCTGAGTCAGAGTTCAGCAACACCCCAGGGGGCGCCCGGTTCACCGGGCGCCCCTTCTCACGTCCGGCGGGCGGTGGCCGCGACCGTCGCCCCCGCCGCGGGCACCCGGCCGGCGTCCGCGCAGGCACGGACCGCCTCCCCCAGGGTGGCGCCGGTGGTCACGATGTCGTCCACGACGACGATCCGGCCCGCGGGCGGCTCGCCGTGCACGCCGACCGCACCAGCGAGGTTGGCCCACCGGTCGCTGCGGCCGAGCCCGGACTGGTCGAGCGGACGCCGGTGCAGCGCCAGACCGGTCCAGCACCGGACCGGCACCCCGGCGGTGCGCAGCCTCCGCGCGGCGACCCGGGCCAGGGCCGCCGTGAGGTCGAGCCCACGCGCGACCACCTGCGCCGGAGCGGTCGGCACCGGGACC
>JAGQUI010000163.1 GCA_020438595.1 Propionibacteriaceae bacterium
TTCCCCGAGCCGGACTCACCCACGATGCCGAGCCGCTGGCCCCGCTCCAGGCGCAGGTCCACCGCGTCGAGGGCGAGCACGTCCCGGCCGCCGTCGCGGTAGCGGCGGGTCAGCCCCTCGGCCCGGTACAGCTCGGACTCGTCAGCCACGATCGGCCTCCGCGTAGAAGTCGTCCACGGTGGGCAGCCGCCGGCCCGGCTCGGCGCTGTCCAGCTGGGCGGTGGCGACCAGGCCGCGGGTGTAGGGGTGCTCCGGCGCGGTGAACAGCCGCTCGACGGTGCCGGACTCGACGATCCGCCCGTCCAGCATGACCAGCACCTGGTCGCACACCTGCGACACGACGGCCAGGTCGTGGCTGATGAACAGGCAGGCGGCGCCGCTGGCGTCCAGCACCTCGTCCAGCTTGGCCAGGACGAGCGACTGCACGGTCACGTCGAGCGCCGTGGTCGGCTCGTCGCAGATGACCAGGTCGGGCGAGTTGATCAGCGCCATGGCGAGGATCGCGCGTTGCCGTTGGCCGCCGGAGAGCTGGTGCGGGAACGCGTCCGCGACCCGTTCGGGATCGACCAGGCCCACCTCGTCCAGCATCTCGACGACCCGCTGCCGCGCCGGGCCGGACTCGGCGCCCTGGTGCAGCCGGAGCACCTCGGCGACCTGCCGGCCGACCCGCATCGTCGGGTCGAGGGCGGTCATCGGTTCCTGGAACACCATTGAGACGGTGTCGCCGCGCAGCCGGGCCAGCCCGCGCTCGTCCAGCCCGACGATCTCGGTGCCGCCGAGTCGCACCGAGCCGTCCACGTGGGCGTACTCGGGCAGCAGGCCCATCACGGCGAGGGCGGTGACGGTCTTGCCCGACCCGGACTCCCCGATCACGCCGAGCCGCTGGCCGGCGGCCAGGCTGAAGCTCACCCCGCGCACGGCCTCCGCCCGCCGGCGGCCGAAGCTCACCTGCAGGTCGCGCACCTCGAGCAGCCTCCCGGCGGTCATGGCACCTCCCGCAGCCGTGGGTCGAGGTAGTCGCGCAGGCCGTCGCCGAGCAGGTTGAAGCCGAGCACGGCCAGCGCGATCGCCAGGCCGGGCCACAGCGCCTGCAGCGGGGCGATGAACAGGAACTGCTGGGCGTCGCGCAGCATGTTGCCCCAGGTGGGCGTGGGCCGCGGCGTGGCCAGGCCCAGGTAGGACAGGGCCGCCTCGGCCAGGATCGCCAGGGCGAACCCGACGGACGCCTGCACGCCGACCACCGGCGCGATGTTCGGCAGCACGTGGCGGCGGGCGATCCCCCACCGGGACGTGCCGGACGCCCGCGCGGCGAGCACGAAGTCGCTGGCCATCACCTGCAGGGTGCCGGCGCGGGCCACCCGGGCGAACGCGGGGATGCTGGCCACGCCGATCGCCACCATCGCGGTGACGGTGGACGCGCCGAACACGGAGGCGAGCAGGATCGCGAGCAGCAGCGCGGGGAAGGCGTAGACGACGTCGCCGGTGCGCATCACGACCTCGTCCACCCAGCCGCCGGCCTGGCCGGCGATCATGCCGAGCGGGACGCCGACGACCGCGGCCAGGCCCACCGAGATGATGCCGACCGCCAGTACCGTCCGGGCGCCGACCATCAGCCGGCTCGCGATGTCGATGCCGAACCCGTCGGTGCCCAGCACGTGCGGCCAGCCGGGGCCGAGCAGGCGCTGGCCGGGCACGACCCGGATCGGGTCGAACGGCGTCCAGAACACCGACACGACGGCCGTGACCACGACGAGGGCGACCAGGACCAGCCCGGTGACCAACTGGGCGCGCTTCACTTCGATCCCACGCTCTCGGTCGTCCGTCGGCGCGAGCCCTGCCGCGGGTCGATCAGCAGGTAGGAGAAGTCCACCAGGGCGCTGATCAGCAGCACGGTGAGAACGAGGAACATCACGGTGCCCTGCACCACGACCAGGTCGCGCCGGTCGACCGAGGTGAGCAGCAACGAGCCCAGCCCGGGCAGGGTGAACACCGACTCGACCACGATCGCGCCGACCAGCACGCTGGACAGCTGCAGGCCGATCACGGTGACGAGCGCGATCGCCGCGTTCCGGACTCCGTGGCGCAGCAGGGCGCGCATCGGCGTCCACCCGATCGAGCGCGCGGTGCGGTAGTAGTCCTCGTCCAGCACCTCGAGGAAGGCCGAGCGGACGTAGCGGATCAGCACGGCGGCCTGCACCGCGGCGAGCGTGATCGCGGGCAGCACCAGGTGGGACGCCCACTGGCCGGGACTCTTGGTCAGCGGGACGTAGCCGTTGGCCGGGAGCCAGCGCAGCCAGACCGAGAACACCAGCACCAGCAGGATGCCGCCCCAGAACACCGGGATCGCCATGCCGACCTGCGCACCGGCGCTGATCGTGAACCCCGGCCACGAGCGCCGTTTCAGGGCGGCGACCATGCCGGCCGGCAGGGCGATCAGCAGCGAACCGACGAGCCCGAACAGCACCAGCCAGAGCGTGACCGCGATCCGGGGCGCGAGCAGGGCCAGCACGGGCTGGCCGTTGAGGTGCGAGCGGCCGAAGTCGCCGGTGAGGATGCCGCCGATCCAGTCGAGGTACTGCACCGGCAGCGGACGGTCGAGGCCGAGCTGCGCGCGCAGCCGGGCGACCGCCTCGGGGGTGGCGTCCGTGCCCAGCAACACCTGCGCCACGTCACCGGGCAGCGCGTTCGTGACCAGGAAGATCAGCAGGGACGCCCCGAGCAGGCTGGCGACGAACACGGCCAGTCGCCGGCCCACCCGCAGGGCGAGGTTCATTGCTGCCCTCGATCCTGCCTACCGGCTGGTGATCGTGGTGAGGTCGAAGCTGAGGGTGGTCGCGTTCTGGGGGATGCCGGTGACGGTGGCCTTGGTGATCACCAGGTTGGGCAGCGCGAACAGCCAGATCGCGGCGCACTGGTCGGCCAGGTAGCGCGCCGCAGCCTTCATCTCGGCGACACCCTGGTCCTCGTCCGCGGCCTCGACGGCTGCGTTGTACATCGCGGCGAACTTCTCGTCCCCGTAGTGCCAGTAGTAGTCCTTGTCGGCGAACTTGCCGAGGTCGCGGGCCTCCACGTGCGCCACGATCGTCATGTCGTAGTCGCCGTTGGTGAACACCTCGTCGATCCAGCGGCTGAAGTCGAGCTCCTCGGTCTCGACCTTCACGCCGATGTCGCGCAACTGGCTGGCCACGAACTGGGCCGACTTCACCGCGTACGGGATCACCGGGACGCGCAGTCGCAGCGTGAGCCCCTTCTCGTAGCCCGCTTCCTTGAGCAGGGCCTTCGCCTTCTCCGGGTCGTAGGGGTAGAGCCCGGAGAGGTCCTCGTACCAGGGGTCGGTGGGCACGCTCATGGTGCCGATCAGCGTGCCCTGGCCCGCCCAGACCGTGTCCATCAGGTCCTTGCGGTTGATCGCCATGGTGAGGGCCTGGCGCACCTCCAGCTTCGACAGCGCCTTGCTGGTGTCGTTCAGCCCGAGCACGACCTCACCGTTCGTGGTGCCCGAGATCGTCGTGTACTGCGTGGTGTCGGCGAACTGCGGCAGGGCGTCCGGCGCCTGCAGGTTCGAGATGATGTCGAGGTCGCCGCTCAGCATCGCCGCGTTCATCGCGTTCGGGTCGCTGAAGTAGCGGAACGTGACCTCGTCGAAGCGGGCCGGGTTGCCCCAGTAGTTCGTGTTGTCGCCGAGGACGACGCTGTCGCCCTGGATGTGCGACGCCACCTCGTAAGGGCCGGAGCCTGCGCTGGTCGTGTTCAGGTCGCCGGTGTAGCCGGGGTCGAGCATCATGCCCAGGGTCGAGGACATGTCGTAGAGCCACATCAGCGACGGGTGGGACAGCGTGATCTCGACCTGGTGGGTGTCGACGGCCTTCGCGCCGGACACCACGGCCAGCTGGGCCTTGAGCGTCGGGGTGAGTTCCTCGTCGGCCTTCAGCCGGTCGATGTTGGCGACCACCGCGTCGGCGTCGACGGGCTCGCCGGAGGCGAACTTGGCTCCCGGGGTGAGGTGGAAGGTGTAGGTGAGCCGGTCCGGGCTGATCTCCCACGCCTGGGCGAGCAGGGGCTTGATCTCACCGTTGGAGTCGACCTTCACCAGCGTCTCGTACACGTTGTAGAGCAGCACCTGGGGGATAGACGCGGCCGGGTTGTGCCACGGATCCATGGACGCCGGCTCCAGCGTCGCGCCGACCGCCAGCGTCCGCTCGGGCTCGGGCTCGCTGCCCCCACCGCTCGGGGACGACGTCGACGGCGTGCACGCGGCCAGGCCCAGTGCCAGTGCGAGGCCGATCAGGACCGAGAGGGTCCGGATCGACCGGGAACGGGGACGCCGAGACGTTGCAGCGCCGTAGGTCATGTGCCCTCCACACGTGGTCGGTTCCCCGCGACGCGAGGAGCGCAAAGAGTCTAGCGGAGGCACCATCGCGTCCCGGTCAGGCCCGGCGCCGATTTGAGTCCCCAGCCGGTCTCACCTAAGCTGTACAGGCCGACGCGGGGTGGAGCAGCTCGGTAGCTCGCTGGGCTCATAACCCAGAGGTCACAGGTTCAAATCCTGTCCCCGCTACGAAAGAAGGGCCCGGTCATCGCGACCGGGCCCCTCTGTTTGCCACTGCGCCTCAGCCTCGGGCACCCAGCCGACTGGAGATCAGCGGGTTCAGGGAGACGTGTTGGTCGGCGGCCTCGAGGGCGAGCTGGCGGTGGAGTTCGGGAGGAACCCGAACCATGAACTTGCCGGAGTAGGCCTTGTCCGCAATCGCCTCCGGCGGGGTCTCCCCCGTCTCCGCCATGTCCAGAACGACGTCGGCAGCCAGCTGCTGAATGCCCGCGAAGGCCTCGGCGCGATCGGGGGCGAGCCACGACAGCGAGGGCAGCTCGGCGACCGTGCCGACGTACTCGCCGTCCTCAGCGGACCAGCGCACCCGGTAGGTGTAGTGCTCCACGACGTTCATTCCTGCTCCTCCAGTCTCGCGATCGCCGTCAGGACCTGCCTGACCTCGCCCCGGCAGGAGACCGGCAGGACCACCCGCGCTCAGGGACGCACGAGCGACTTGATCGCCCTCCGCTCGTCCATCGCGGCGTAGGCCTCGCCGATCTCGGCCAGCGGGAGTTCGAGGTCGAACACGATCCCCGGGTTGATCTCGCGGGCCAGCACCTTCTCCATCAGGTCCGGCAGGTACGTCCGGCAGTGCGCCGGTCCGCCCTTCACGCCCACGTTGCGCCAGAACAGGTCGATCACCGGCAGGTCGCCGTGCGGGAGCCCGACCAGGCCGATGTTCCCACCGTCGCGGACGCAGGCGACCGCCTGGGCCCGGGCCTGCTCGGTGCCCACGCACTCCAGCACGCAGTCGGCGCCGATCCCTTCCGTGAGTTCCTTCACCGCGGCCGCGCCCGCCTCGTCGCGTTCGGCGACAATGTCGGTGGCGCCGAACTCGCGGGCCACCTTCTGGCGGGCCTCGTGGCGGCTCATCGCGATCACCGTGGGCGCCCCGAGCTGCGCCGCAGCGAGCACCGCGCACAGCCCGACCGCGCCGTCCCCGACGACCGCGACCGTGGTGTTGGGACCCACCCCGGCGGAGACGGCCGCGTGCCAGCCCGTGCACATCACGTCGGAGAGCGCGAGCAGGCTGGGGATGAGGTCGTCGGACGGCATCTCCGGCGTGGCGACCAGGGTGCCCTCCGCCTGCGGGATCCGGATCTTCTCGGCCTGGCAGCCCGCGTAGTGGGCGCCGTTGAGGCAGTTGGCCGTCGCCCCCTTGCGGCACACCGGGCACGTGTTGTCGGACGGGTTGAAGCCGCCGACCACGAAGTCGCCCGGCTTCACCGAGGTCACCGCGCCACCGACGGCCTCGACGATGCCGCAGAACTCGTGGCCGATCGGCACCGGCTTCGGCACCGGGGCGAGCCCGCGGTACCGCCACAGGTCCGAACCGCACACGCAGGCGGCGACGGTCCGCACCACGGCGTCCGTCGGCTCGACGATCACAGGATCGGGACGCTCGTCGTAGCGGACGTCCCCGGGAGCATGAATCACAGCACCGAACATGCCGCCAGCCCATCACACCCGGGGCCCGCGCAACAGTCCCCCGCCGTACCCGTCTCGTACGAACCCCTCCCGCAACGGGCCGCGCAGGAGCACGATGGGCCCATGAGCAAGAAGACCCCGAAGCTGCCCAAGCTGCCCAAGGACGTGTACGAGGCCGAACTGCTCCGGCTTCTTGTTTTACTGATCCAGCGGCAGCAGTGATTTAAACCCTTCCCCTCCCGGATCCTCTTCCTGTTCTAGACACGCCACGCCGCCCGCATGCTCTTCCGATCTTACCCGCTCCCCTACTACCGTATC